>NC_014410.1:540000-840000 GCF_000145615.1 Thermoanaerobacterium thermosaccharolyticum DSM 571 | reverse complement strand
ACCCAGAGTCTCAACTTCCTGATATTTAATGTTTTCTTTATTCATCAGTTTGCTATTTCCGACAAGAATCTCTTTACCACCAACTTTAGCTAAAATCCCATGACCTGCAATTTCCTCATAGTTTTCAATTTTAGTAATATCGACATCTTTGTTATAGACTTTCAAAATGGATAGTGCAATTGGATGACTTGAGTGACTTTCAGCAAATGCTGCATATTCAATCAATTCCTCATCAGTAAAATCGGCTTGGGGGTTAACATCCACAACCTCAAATATACCTTTAGTTAAAGTACCTGTCTTATCGAAAACAACTGTTTCCACATTGTTCAACGCGTCAAGATAGTTACTGCCTTTTACTAATATACCTCTCTTCGATGCTCCACCAATCCCTCCGAAGAAGCCCAATGGTATTGAAATTACTAACGCACATGGACAAGATATAACTAAGAACACTAAGGCTCGATATATCCATGTAGAGAAAGTTGCACCGGGGATCACCAATGGAGGTATGATTGCTAAGGCTAATGCTCCAAAGACTACAATCGGAGTATAGAAACGGGCAAATTTTGTTATAAATTTTTCTGTAGGAGCCTTCTTACTGCTGGCATTCTGAACCAGATCCAAAATTTTAGATACAGTTGAATCACCAAAATCCTTTGTTACCTCTATTGTCAAAACGCCATTTTTATTAATGAATCCGCTCAATGCATCGTCTCCTGGCCCGAGTTCACGAGGAACAGATTCCCCTGTTAACGCTGCAGTGTCAACCATTGAGTTTCCTTCTATAACCTTGCCATCGAGGGGAACTTTTTCTCCTGGTTTAACAATAATGATGTCACCTATGTTTACCTCTTCAGGAGATACTTTCCTGATCTCATCGCCAACTTTAAGATTTGCATAGTCAGGACGAATATCCATCAAAGCACGTATTGATTTTCTGGAGTGACCTACAGCTATATCCTGAAACAATTCACCTACCAGATAGAACAGCATAACTGCTACACCTTCTGGATACTCTCCAACGAAGAAAGCACCAATGGTAGCAATACTCATCAAAAAATGCTCACTGAATACCTGACCGCGGGCAATACCTTTTATTGCTCTTAAGACAACCTCTCCACCAACTATGATATAACTAATAATAAACAAGGTAAGCTCAAGCCAATTTTGGAAATTAAAGATGATTCCCACGGCAAATATTGCTCCACCGACCACAAGTCTTATGATTTCTTTTTTGTTGACACCTTCTTCTTCCTCTTCGTTATTTTCGTTTATTTTGGTCTTGGAGTTATTCTCCTCAAAAATGACCTTTACATCTGGCTCTATTTTCTTTACTATGCCTTCAATCTTCTCATTTAACTCAGAGCGGTTGACTTTCGGACTTATTTCCAGTGTTAGTTTCTTCGAAACAAAATCTACTGCAGCAAATTCAACTCCTTCTAGACCGCTTATTTCTTTTTCCATTTTAGCTGCACAATTCGCGCAGCCAAGTCCTTCAAGCATTACTATGCTTTTGTTCACCTTTTTCTTCTCTGCATCAACTATTTTAACATCCGGCTCAAGTTTATTTACAATGGATGTTACTTCTCCAAGAATTTTACCAAATTCCTTTTTATCGACCGCTTCAATTGTCAGCTTCTTAGATACAAAATCAACGGTCGCACTATTTACTCCTTCAAGGCTTTGTGTTTGAGCTTCAATCTTTGCAGCACAATTCGCACAGTCAAGTCCTTCAAGTATTAATACTTTTTTATTGCTCTTGTTAACGGATTTTTCTTTCACTACCACATCCGGTTCGTGCTTGTGCACTATGGTTTTAACTTGCTGTAATGTATTCTTATACTCTTGCTCTGATTCAGTTTCTAAAGTCAATGTCTTGTTCATGAAGTTCATATAGGCTTTGACTCCATTTAATTTATTAACCTCATCTTCAATTTTAGCTGCACAATTTGCGCAATCTAAACCTTCTAAAATTACTTCCTTCTTTAACATTACTGACCCTCCTTTACTTACTTTCTTCTGAAATATGAATTAATCCCTGGTCAAATATTTGCTTTACATGTTCATCTTCAAGAGAGTAGAATACAATCTTTCCTTCTCTTCTGCTCTTTACTAGTTCAGCCTGCTTTAAGACTCTTAGCTGATGTGAAATTGCTGATTGGGTCATATTTAATAAGAATGCAATATCGCAAACGCACATCTCTGATTCATCTAATGCCCAGAGTATCTTAATTCTTGTTGAATCTCCAAAAACTTTAAATAGTTCTGCTAGATCATATAGAGTTTCTTCTTGAGGCATTTTTTCTCGCACTTTATTTACAATTTCCTCATGTATTACATCACAGTCGCATCTTTCAATTGGTTGAATTTTTTTTGCCATATTTATATCACCTCTTTATCATTCAATTGAACGCTTGAATAAACTTTCATATATATTGTAAACCTCAATTCTCCGTTTGTCAATAAAAACATATGAGTAATTGTTCAAGTGTGTTTATTTATTAGATTATCCCCAAGTATAAATAGAAAAGAACCGCCCATCAAGAAGTATTTCTCCTCAATCGGCGGTCAAGTTCATTTTAAATTAATACATCAATCTCTACTCCAGACTTAAACTCAACGGTCAGCTTATTATCAAATACCGTAACTTTTTCAATAAGCCGCCTTACCAGTTGCTCATCATATTCCTCCAGCTCATAGGACTGTTCATTCAAGAAGTCTGTCATTTCAGCTATTCGCTGCTTCTTCCTTCACGCTCTGCATTTTTAACCAGCGCATTTTGCTTCTGCTCCCGCAATCGGTAATCCAATTATGTCTCCTGTAGTTATTTATAATAGTATAAGTACTCTTCCCCTACTGGCGGCAATCTTATTACAATCCTATAAGTTTATTTCTATTTCTAACCCTGACTTAAACTCTACCACTAGCCTGTCATTATATACAGTTGCCTTTTCAACCAGTTTTCTGACCAGTTTATCATCAAACTCCGTAATGTCACCGGTTTGCGTGTTAAAGAAGTCCGTCATCTCGGCAATCCGATCCCGCTTATCTTGGCGAAGAGCATTTCTTGAAAGTGTTTCTTGCCTTAGATCACGTAAGCGGTAAATCTCGTTGACAATATTATCGTATGCTTCCTTTGAATTTGCCAATTGGATCAACTCGGTTTGAAGTTCTTCCAGCCTTTTATCAATATCTGCTGTACTCTCATCCAAATCCTCGCTTAATACGGTTTCAATATTCTTCTTCAGTATGGCCAGAAAAGAGTTTTTTCCGCTGACCGCTACATTGATGGCTTCTACAATTTTCTCTTTAAGCGTATCTTCAAGTATAGTGGAAGCGGTACAAAATAAACCGGTGTTTTCCAATCTGCTGATGCATCTCCATACGATTGATTTCTTTCCTCGGTTATTCCAATGAACCCTTCGAAATATTTCATGACAGTTGCCGCAGAAAACCATCTGTGATAAAGGATGCTTGTTGCTATAGTTTCTTTTCTTTCCATTCTTACTTATATGCACACATCTTCTTTTGACAAGCTGTTCCTGAACCTGCATAAAAATCTCACGCGGGATTATAGGCTCATGGCTGTTTTCTACATAGTATTGTGGAACTATACCGTTATTAGGTACCCTTTTCTTTGATAAAAAATCTACCGTATAGGTTTTCTGCAGCAGCGCATCACCGATATATTTTTCATTTCTCAAAATCTTATTGATGGTACTGGTATGCCATCTGGGATTGCCTGCACCCGTCAGAATTCCGTCAGCTTCCAGACCCCTAGCTATCTGTAGCATACTGGAACCTTCAAGATATTCTCTGTAAATGCGTTTGACGATCTCAGCTTCTTCAGGTACGATAACTAAATTGCCATCCTTATCCTTTGTATAGCCAAGAAACCGGTTGTGATTGATATGGATTTTTCCTTGCTGATATCGGTACTGAATACCCAGTTTTACATTCTGGCTTAACGATTGGCTTTCTTGCTGCGCCAAAGAAGCCATAATGGTCAGCAGGATTTCCCCTTTGGAATCCAGCGTGTTTATATTTTCCTTTTCAAAGTAAACCGGAATATTTTTTTCTTTAAGCTGCCTTATGTACTTTAGGCAGTCCAGCGTATTTCTTGCAAACCGGCTGATAGATTTCGTAATTATCATATCGATTTTACCCTGCATGCATTCTTCTATCATCCGGTTAAATTCTTCACGCTTTTTCGTGTTGGTTCCAGTAATCCCTTCATCCGCAAATATGCCAGCTAACTCCCATTCCGGATTGCTTTTAATGTAGTTTGTGTAGTGCTCAATTTGCGCTTCATAACTGGTTGCCTGCTCCTCGCTGTCCGTAGATACGCGGCAATAGGCTGCTACCCGAAGCTTAGGTAATTCCTCGGCATTTGCACTATTCCCAATTCGCTTACGGGCAGGAATTACCGTAACATTCCTGGTTGTCATCTAAAATCACCTCGCTCTTAATAAGACTATAAGCATACTCTGCCTGCTGAAATGGATCATCGTATAGATTATCTGGCATTGAAGCATGAAACTTAAAATTCAGGCATTTCTTTTCATTTCCTTTATGTTCATAAATCCTGCCAAGTGCCTCAGCTCGCCTGCGTCTTTCCAGTTATACTTCTTCGAATGTATCCCTGCTGATAATGGGCGGATAGAATTTATCCTCTACATACCGTTTATCTGTCAGCATTCTTGCAATAGATATATGGCAGCGCTTAATACCCGCGTTTTTGGCCGCTTCAGTTAAAGAAAGCCCGGAAAGATAAGCCCCAAACAGCTCCTTTATCTTAACCGCTTCCTTTTCGTTAACAACAGCCTTGCCGTTTTTAATGGCATACCCAAAAGGTATATGGCTCATCATCTCACCATCCTTTCCCTCAGGTTCAATCCGCATTTCATTTTGAAACCTATTTCCTCCTGTGAAAACACAATGATTTCGCGGGTAAAATCCTCAAATATTTCACTATCAAATGCATCAATCTGTTTTTCAGCTTTCGTTGCAAATTTAAGAAGCTTTTCAACCTCAACGAGGATAGTCTGACTCCCATCGATTGTGCGTTTTATGGCTTCTTTTTGTTCTTTTAATAAAGCCGCTTCTTTAAGCAGCTCATTTTTCTGTGTATTAAAAAGAGCGGGTTCCAGGTATCCTTTGGCCATAAGTCCCATAATTACCTGAACCCGCTCTGTATTTTCTTTGATTTTTGTTTCCATCTCCTGAATCTTTGTTATGTTATCTGAGTAATTTGTCTTCTTTAAGCTTTGCAGCAATGGCCTTAGAATGAACTTATGACCGAAAATAAGCTTATTAATCATAACAACAAAGGCCTGATGGATTGCATCCTCTCTGACAAACTTCATTGAACAGCTTGATGCGTCCTTTATATGCTTTGTGCAGCACCATGCAATATATTTACGGTCACCGCTGCCATGAATTCGACGCTTAAAATTACTGCCACATTCTGCGCATTTGATTTTCCCCGAGAATGGGTAACGTTTTTGATACTTGCTGCTTCCCTTAATTACACCTTTTTCTTTTGCTCTTTGCTTTAATATCTCTTGGGCAGTTTCAAATTCCTCATGGGATATAATGGCTTCATGATGATCTTTTATCATGTATTGATCTTTTTCCCCACGATTATAATGCCGCTTAAAATTCTCATCTGTATATGTTTTTTGCAGAAGGACATCCCCGGTATATTTTTCATTGCTAAGAATACCGCGGATAGTGGTCGCTGTCCAATGCGAACCTCTCTTTGTTGGGATTTTATCCAAATTTAACCCATCGGCAATTTTCTGTGTACCTTTACCTGCTAAAGCTTCAGAAAAAATCCGCTTTATGATTTCAGCCTGTTCTTTATTAATTAATAACTTTCCATCCACATAATCATAACCATAGGGAGGATATGCAATCTTGTATGTTCCGTTTTGAAACCTGCGCCTGATAGACCACTTACTATTTTCTGCAATGGATAATGACTCGTTTTCTGCAAGGCTGCTCAAAATTGTCAGCACCAATTCGCCTTCCATGCGCTGCGTGTTTATATTCTCTTTCTCGAAATAGATGAAAACACCGAGATCGGTAAGTTTTCGCACCATTTCAATGCAGTCGGTTGTGTTTCTGGCAAATCTGCTGACTGACTTGGTTATAATAAAGTCAATTTTCTTGTTTTCGCAATCTGCAAGCAGCCTTAAAAGTCCAGTTCGGTTTTCCTTTTTTGTGCCTGATATGCCTTCATCATAGTAAATCCCTGCAAACTCCCAATCAGGATTTGCTCTTATATAGGATTCATAATGGTCTTTTTGTGCTTCCAGGCTTGCCATTTGCTCATCACTATCGGTTGAAACCCTGCAATAAGCTGCCACTCTTACCTTTGGTTTGAAAGCTTGGAGAGCATTGTTTCCATCAATCCTTGTTACCTTTCTCACTGTTTTCACCTCCTTTGGGCATGTGACATGTTACCTCTGTGTGCCGCTAATAGCAAGCTAATTAGGCCATAAGCTGTGCGTACATCGGAGAGAAAGTTTTAAGATTTAACTTGTCGATTTTATGGAATTCTTCCTCTGAAATCAGTCTCGCTTTAAGCATCTTTTGCAGGATTTTATATGCCCGCCAGTAATCAACCTCTCTTTGAATTTCCTCCTGTGTTATCTTTGTATAGTTCGTTTCCTGCGGGTTATATGGTAAATGATTAGCCCCCTCTATCATTCAAGCACCTCCTATAAAAACTTGGGACAGCCGCGATTGGCTGTCCTTTATCGTTATTCCGGCAATTTCAGAACTTGTCCGGGGTAAATAGTATCTGAAGTCAGGCCATTGAGTTCCTTAATCTCCGGATATCTTGTTCCTCTGCCGAGTTCTTTTTCCGCTATTCTCCATAAGGTGTCGCCTTTTTGCACTGTATAGGTTCTATTGCCCTTGTTATCAGGAATGCTGTTTACAATTACAAGGTTTTCTTTTGCTACCCAAGTGTTTATGCCTGCAATCTCTTGACCGCCGGATTTCTTAACCTTTTTGCCAAGCAAAACACATTCTTTGCCGCCTTTTATGACCGGCTTGCCTTTGTATAAAGTTTGTGTGACCCTGTGGTAATAGTCATTTTTGACCCACGTTGGAACTTCTACACTGCCGGGGTAGTAATTCTTTACACTGACCTTAAACTCCACCATATCTCCAATTCCAATATCAGTATTGATATCTGTACTGTTCTCAGCGCTTTTTTTACTGCTTTACGGAAAGTGTCCATATTCTCCCCATGCTTGGGAAACCAGTGCATCACATCAGCATGGTTGCTGGCAATACCGAGCTTATATCCTTCGGAGTGGCAGATGATGTCATTCTCATTAAGACCGTACTTCTTGCAGAGCATAACGCAGAGTTCAACAGCATTCTGCCACGCTTTACGGAAATAAGCTTCTTGCTTTGCCGCATCATAGCCCACCATTACCGACCCGGATTTATATGTAAATCCGGCAGGCTCGCAGATTTCAAAGCCAATATGGGTATTGTTGGCGGATCCTCCTGCATGCCAGCCGCGGTGGTTCCAAGGCAGGTATTGCCAAACCTCCTTATCGTCCACAAAAGCGTGGACACAGACCTGTCTATTAATTTCACCGGCTTTGTAAGATTTGTTCCAGCGGGAAAACCAATCAGCAGCCATTACGCCCGGCACAGCCGTCGAATGTACCATGATTCCTTTAGGCGTGATTTTTCGACCAGCTGTATAGCAATCGTTTCGCGTCATGTATTTAGTAAAAAGCTTCATTTCTTTTCATCCTCCTCATTTGAGCGGCCATGCAGTTGTTCCAATGCGTTTTTCAGCTTTTCAGGAATGGGCAGTCCTATATGTGCTGCATTTTCAAGAATTGAAATGCCCTCGTTACTCAGGTAAAAGAAAATCACCGCTGTCCGGATTGCCCCGCCGTTGCCGAGCACCTGGCTGTCGATGATGTGTCCCACACCCACAAGTACAAAAATAAGCACCTTCTTAAAGATGCCCTTGGCACCGACTTCACTCGAAAGCTTTCTGTCTACAATGGCACACATCACGCCGGTCACATAGTCAATGACCACAAAAGCGATGAGCGCATATAAAAATCCATCCAGCCCTCCAAGAAACCAGCCAAGAAATCCGCCAATAGCAGTAAAAACCGCCTGCACCCAGTTCCATACTGTTTTCATTGTCTTAAACCTCCGTTTAACTTGAATTTTGCATATAAAAAAGCGCCCTGCCTTAAAGCAAAGCGCTGAATATATAAAACTTTTAACCTATATTTGCTTCGGAAGCGCCTCCCACAGCCGCATATCCTCCTGCCCAAGCGACCAGATGGCTATACCTCGCAGTTTCCATCGATAAGCCGCTTCATTTGCCCAGTAAACGAGGCTGTCCACATCCTGATAATACAGAATAGAAAAACCATCTGCATCTCCGAGGAAAAGTCGGGATATCCAGATATTGATGTCTTTTGGTATGATTTTTACTTCATAGTCATTACCGCAGGAAAGCGTCAAAAGCTGTGAGTGGAAAAAATCATAGTCCATCGAAATGTCCACACTGCGGGTTGCCGATTCCTCCACGTCGCCGTTTACTGAAAACACCTGAAATTCATCATCCCACGTGACACCAGTGCGAGCAAGCCTGCCAAAGCTGGTTTTAGTGCCATCCGGAAGCTCCACATCAAAACGCTCATATGGTTCATATACCCACGCATCGCCCAGCCGCAGCAACTCGCATACCGTCCGGTTGTCCGAACAGTATCCTGCATAACCGCTGCCACCGTTTACATTCACTGTGAAACGCAGGGTTGAAGCTGCACCGGAATATACTCTTACCTTATTGCCGCGTTTTCGCATCTCTATGGTATACATATTTGGATTAGCACGAAGATCGGCATCTGCAGTTTTTGAGAAACTGGCGGAGTAGCTGCCAAGCAAGGAAGTACCTTGATAAAGCTCGACTCTTTGCGTGTCATAATTTAAGCAGCAGAAAATATCACCAAGGAATACCACAGCCCTTCCGCTGCTATTTTGAGGGAAGGCCAGCCTTGCCCGGATATGAATATCGGAAAACCCGTCGTATTTCCATGCAAGTTTGCCATATCCCTCAAGCTGGGAATATGGACGGTTTTCTGTGCTGTCTGGGTCTTGCCAAACATCCCATTCGCCATCCAGCACAGTCCAGTAGTTTTCAGGCAGGATGTTCCTGTCTCGAAAATCCTCATACCAAATAAGCGCCGAGTCGGGTTTTCTTCGCAACATTTCAAAGGTCAGTTTAAACCCTCGATCCGGCTCAACCATCACACCATTTACATCCTTGAACCGACGAGGAGAGAGCATAAAGCTGGCTTCACCGGCAAAGGGATACTCCGAAAATCCACTGCAAACCCTAAAACCGTAAAACTGGACTCCCGGCACACCACCACTTATGCTGACAGCATGCGTTCCCTCTTGGAGAAATACACCTTTTGCAAGTGTCAACCAGCAAACTCTTCTCCAGTATGGCCACCATAAACGGTTCTCGCTGAAAGTCTTTGATATACCATCAAGGGAAACGATAATCGCATTTTTGTCCCAGTAAGGAAAGCAAAGCTGTACTGCAATATCGTAATATCCCGCTTCTCTTATCTCAAAACGGTACTCTGCTGACGCCTGGTCATCTCCAAGTGAGGCCATCTCATCAGTAATAATGACATTTCCTTCGTATTCATCCGGAACTCCGTTCCTGTCAATATAAATGGTTCCGAACTCCGCTTTCTGCTCCTTGCCATAGCTTGTCAAATATCTTCGCCTGTTGTAAACCCCTTTTAGCAGCGGATATTCCCAAGATACAGCATCCCATCCTTCCATATAGTCATATACATGAGGAAGAGCCCAAGGTACTTTGTTATAGTCATCCCAGTAAGCCACAATTGGAATAAACGGCTGGGGCGGTGCATCGCCTGTGAAATTGTAAACCCCAGTCATCCAGTATTTTGCCGCATAGTAGGTATTAGACACTCCTCGATAGGTTATTCCGAGGTTTTCAGGTGTATCATGAATCCTCCAGTTCCAGCCATAAGCAGGCAACCCCATGAATATCTTGTTGGGTGACATAACGGAAACAGCATAATCATATATGCCCTCAAGCCAGTCACGAGGAGATACCGGGCCGGGAGCAGAGCCCGCCCATGCCATGCCATAGCTCATGATAGCGGCGGTATCGCAATAGTCGTTAAGATCGGCATAAACACACCAGTTTTCACCGCCCACTGAGCCTTGAACGCCGGTCATACCCGGAAGGCAGATGTTGACAAGCTTTGTTGCATCATAAGACTTAACTGTATTGTATATATCCCTAAATAAAGCATTCGCCGCATCCTTGTTTTCATAACCTCCACCGCGCTCAAGGTCAATATCTACCCCAGCGCACCATGGATACTTGTTCATTATTCGGATGATTTCAGTGAGAAACTTATCCTTTGCACCGTTTTCGTTGTTGCGAAGTGTAGTAAAAATATTGGCTATTCCATGATTCATAATAGTGAGCAACCACTTAATGTGCGGCCATTTCTGAATATACGGAAGCATGCTGCTGATGCTGGTACCGGTTTCAGTGATTGTACCTGTTGCGTCAACCTCAAAAGTAAAAATGCCTACCGTATCAAGGCGGTCGCCATAGTCTCTAAGTGCTTCATACATTCGGGCATTTCCCATAAAACTCCACACCATGCACCGTTTGCCTTTTAAGAAATCCCTCACAACCGATCGCCGCCTTCCTGCATCTCCTGAAATTCAAAGAGCACCCGCGCCGATTTTCTCTCTTCCAGTTTCACTGTATGTTTGCTGTCCCATGCCGCAGAATATTGATAAAACCCATCCTTAGGAGTCTGACTTCCGTTTTTTAGGCATTGGCGGGTGGAAGCCTTGAGTGTCAGCTCATCGCCTGCGTTAACCGAGTCAAGAAACCTTACCTTATGCGCGCCCATACCTTGGGATATTTCAATACTTCCTGCGGCCATATACTGTATAGGATAGATATAGCAGTCAAGACCAGCAGAAGTTTTACCCAGGTTGAATAAAATTACAGTCTCCGCTGTTCGCACCACACCGTTATAATGCCGGGGCGGAACTGGCTGCCCGTTTTCCTGCATTTTCGTTAACATTTTGCTCGTGTGGACGGTATAGCCCGTCAACTGATCTCCATCCTGAAGCTGCAGGTCGGTGAAATAGATTATTCCGGTACAGTCGGAAATCTTGAGTATCACAGTAACGCCCACCACATGTTTATTGCTTTTTAGTTGTATGGTTTCTGTAAATCTTGAAAACTGCATCCATTTCACCTACCCGTCTAATGTCCACTGAATTTCGCATACATGCCCGATCCATCCAGTGGAAACCGAACCGCCCTGAAGCAATAAGTCTGTAAAGTACACTGTGCCGGTGCAGTCAGTGACGCACAGCCTGATGGTGATAGATTTGACTCTGCTGATACTTTTGGGAGAAATACTGTGTGCAATCTGATTGAAATATGCCATATCATCACCCTCAAATCAGGTCTATAAATCTTGTTTCTGTTGTACCGTCCTCGTATTCAATGACTATCTCAACACCAACTTGGCCGTTTTCGCCCTTTTCAAGGTTTTCGGAAGCAATCTGCGCTGAAAATGTATAACTTTTACGTGTTGCTGGGTATACCGTCTGTGACAGACTCTTTGTCATACCAGGTACACCAACAGCCTTGAAGGAAGCAGTTCCCGAAACACCATTCTCAGTATCCACTTCAAAGCCGGAATTGACCCAGTAGGCAAAACCATCATCCGCTCTGGAATTGCGCAGATGGTTGAATGGTACCATATCTTTAATTTCCTGACGGTTTATCAACTCTGCTGAGGACAGCGCATCCGCTGCCTTGTCCCACTGTGCTGAAGAATCGCCGAGTTCCCGCAGTTTAGTTGAAAGCTCAATCACTGTTTTCCATGGCTCCTGCAAGTTATACTGCCTTCTCACAACACGAGTCTTTACCAAAAGGCCTAGTTCTTTATCGTCCACTGTAACAATATCACCCAGTTTCCATGCTTCGTGCTCATAACCGGTTAGCGCAGATAAATCCATTGCAGACAGTACATAAGAAACGCGAGGCTTCGAATATTCTGCAAGCCGCATTTTTGCATATTCCAGCATCTGATACGGATTTGTAAACGACGAACAATCAAGCGTCGACACCCTCACTTCACTGGAAAAAGTGTAATCTTCCACGTATTCCTTACCTCCATTAATTGAAGCGAAGGTCAATCCGTCCTTTCCATAAGCATAGAGCCTTGTCACTAATTCGCGTGTATCGACTACCCGCTGAATACTTTTCAAATTCTTTCTATATGAAAAAAGCGCTCCGCTATCAGTACCACTAAAAGTCAAAAGGTGTACCTGGCAGTTGGCGCTGTCAAACACCAGATCGCCGCCATAAATATTCTGTACGGCGCGAAGGATGGATAAGGCATTTTTTTCTGTACACTGCCATGTCCGTTTCGTAGTGACAGTAACATTTCCTACTGTCCAACCTGTACCAAGGAGTGCATATTGCATCGGAACATCTGCAGTATCTGCATTGAATTCTCTAGGTTCTTTTTCCGCACTGAAAGACAGATCGTAAAATACCGCTTCAGCATATACTTGCGTAATAACACGCCCATCTTCGCTTTTATTGTCCGTTAAAGTTCGGATCCGGTAAATGTCATTTACGATTTGCACTTGTTTTTCATTTTCCAGTGTGCTTCTTTTTGGATCATGGAACGGAAGCTTGAATTCCAGCGTATCCGCGCCGTTCACCTCACCAGTGACAATGATATCAAAGGCATTTTCAAGAACAGCTTCCCATGCTCCGTTTTTGTCCAAAATCACAGGACGGGCAAAGCCTAATTTCTCATAGGGCGCTTTCGGTATATCATGAAGCTGTATTTCCAGAAGTTTTGGCGTCCTCAACGGATCGCTGCTGGTAAGGGTAACACGGAACCTTATATATTGCCGATTTGGCGATTGAAGTTCACCGCTGGTTCCCACAGCCTGCCATGCAGACCATTCTTCAAGATCATCGCTTGTGCTGGTCTCTACTAAAGACACTGACGTAACACCTGCAGTATATTCGCTTACGACAGCTACACGGCCGCTACCTGATAAAGCACATGAAACCGCCCTTGTATAAAGTACGCCACTTGCAGGATACTCGCCATCTGTTGCTTTTAGGGTGACTGTGCCAGGCTCTGCCAAAGCATCTACATCCGAAGCCGCATCCCCACCGTTTGCATGTAAAGACGACTTAAAATATAACAGCAAATCATCAGCTGTAAGCTGTGAGTCCGTTTCCAGAAACCAGTCATCAAAGCCTCCGGCATAGTAGTAGGTATTTGCATGCATACCCATAATAATGTCTGCTATACATTCCCGGTTCAATTCTCCCGAAAAGGAACGCACAGGCGACACCCAGGTTGCCCCGTCGCTGCGATCGCATATGATGTTCTGTACCTTTTTGTTGTTTACTTCAATGATGGAAGCGATAAAATACCAGCCGCCATTTTTCAAGGTAATGGTAGCCGTTTCACTCTGGTCGTAAATTAGTGTGCCGGAGGAGTTATACAACATCAGCCTAAGTCTTCCTTGATAAAGTGAAACATAAAAAATTGGCTGACCAGGTCCTTGGCGGGTATTGAATATGGGTATATATGTCTGGCCAACCGAATAGGTGGTAGGATTAATCCAACCGCCTACAACAATCTTTTCGCCCAGATTGCTAAAGAAACTCCCATCATTTTCTGCTATAAGATGGGTCTTTTCAGAAGTCGGATTAACAATATTTTGCCTAAAGTATCTTCCGAATCTTCCAGCAATAAGGTTTGCTGATGTACCTGACCAGCCGGAGATGGTAAAATGTCTGCCATGTCCCGATGAGTCTATAAGCTGAAGATTTTCGTCTGGTGTTTTTTCATTAAATCGCCATAAAGCAGACGTCCTTGATGTTACAGGAAACTCACCGGTAAAATCCTCTTGGTTTGTCAGGATTGATTTTATCGCCATATCGTCGTCACAAACTCCTTTCCGCTACGCCCGCCTGTCGGCGGACATTCGCTCCAATCCGTTGTTCCTCCTCTCCCCACAAAGTCTTACGACTTTGCGGGGTCCCCGGAGTTTATCTCCATCTGCTTTTTGCCTGTATTTTTAACTCAGTAAAGGTCGCGTTTTCTGCGGCAATCTCAATATGATTAACCCCTTTCCTGAGAATTGGAAAATTCAGATCCTGCAGGCTGGGAAGGCCATTTCTCAAGGTTCCGCCTGTTTCATCAATAACCTTAGCTGTTACCATGCCGGAGTCGACAATCAGAGTCTCACCTTCAGATAATGAGCCAACAATTAGCAATTCCTCGCCGTTTGTAATAAGCGAAATATAGCTTGATGAGGACGTTGATATCAAACCCTTCAAGAGATAAACCGGATTGGAATCCGCATTTCCTTTAACCCTCTCCAATTCATGCAGACCTGTTTCAGAAAGAACAAATACCTCATCTTCCAACGCATAAGCATATGGGTCGGGACAAACAAACCGAAGTTCAAAGCTGCCCGCTGTCCGCAATATCCGCTCACAGTCAACCGCTTCTGATAAGCGAGCCATGAAATATCGGTCGGGCAAATCATCTATAACAAGTTGCTTAAGCCCGTTTTCCGGATTTAACCATTCTGCAACATTATCAAGAACCGATACAAGATCGGCAAAACTGCGCTGGGGAAGCACACTACAGCTAATTATTATGTTTCGTTCTGATATATCGCAGCCAAAATCTGCAATACCTGCTTTGCCCGGCACAGTTTCAAAGGAATTGCGCAGGGCAGGGGAGATCTGCCATTTGGTAAGTCTTGCTCGTATTTTCATACTTTGCGACGATATTCCATTGTAGATAAATCCCATATGCTTCCCTCCATTACGCTGTTATAAAACGTCCCTGCGCCCTTGAACCTGTCTGCATCAGGTTGTATAACTCCTGTGAAATCCTACGTATGTCTTCTTCACCACGAACAATCATCTGCTGCACCACAACAAGCGGCCCGGAAGCTAAACCGCTAAATCCGCCTCGTCCACTTACATTAATGTCAGGAGAAACATTAAAGTCAGTCGGCACTGCATTTTGCATATCGTCCGCCACTCTGGCCATAGCTTTGTCAAATCCCTCACCAATACCCAGTGCCATATTGCCGCCAATACCTTCAAAAACAGTGGACGGAGATCTGATTCCAAGAAAATTCTTTACTCCATCAACAATACCGGAAAAGAAACCGGAAACCTTATCCTTAATCCAGCTACCAAGGCTTTTAATACCTTCCCAGATGCCTTTTACAATGTTCTTACCAATCTCAACCACTGAAACAACCGCCTTGCCCAAGCCTTCTATAATAGCCGCAACAATCTGAGGTAAAGACTTTACTAGTTCTGGAATGGCTTTCACAAGCCCGGCAGCAAGCTGTACGATAAGCGTAATTCCCAATTCTATGATCTTCGGCATATTGTTCGTCACAAAGTCAATGATTGTTGTAATTATCCTCGGCAGTGCTTCAATTAGTTCTGGCAATGCATTTAAAAGTCCCTGCGCAGTCCCTGAATCAATGTAAAAGCAGCTTCAAGGATTTTGTCCATATTATCCAGCAGCCCTTGCACAATGGTGATCACTGCTTGAACCGCTGCTGGAATTAGCTCCGGTAATGCTTCTCCAAGCCCCATTACCAACGCTGTGATTAGCTGTACCGCTGCATCAATGAGTAAAGGCAGGTTATCAATGAGTGCTCCGACAATGGTCATGACCGCATCTACTGCTGCTGGAATCAGCTCCGGCAGCAGGCCCAAGAGAGTTTGAAGCACCTGAGAGAACAATTCAGTTACAGTTTGCAACAGCACGGGAAGCAGATCTTTGACTGCTGAGATAATCGCACCGGTTGCCTCCGGCAGAGCAGCCACTATATTTTCCAAAACCGGTACAATATTTTTAACTACAGCCTGAAAGGCATCCACAAGATTTTGTGTTAGGTTCGTCATATCAGCGTTCGCATTGCCAAGTCCTGCTATAAACGAACTTAGAGAGGCTTGTAAAAGACCAATGGAACCGCTGATGGTCTGGGTAGACTCTCTTGCGAAGTTGCCAGCATACTGTTCGGTTTTTTCAAAAAACATCTGCATGGCGATCTCGGCCTTTTCGGCATTGGTTGCGCTATTCCAGGCAAAATCCAGCCCTTTTGCAAGAGCATAAGCTTCGATGGTAGTGGCGTTCATGGCGACGCCCAGATTATCCATCATGGTGAAGTTACCCTTGGCTGCGCCAGCGATGGATTCCAT
Source organism: Thermoanaerobacterium thermosaccharolyticum DSM 571 (assembly GCF_000145615.1). Classification (NCBI taxonomy): domain Bacteria; kingdom Bacillati; phylum Bacillota; class Clostridia; order Thermoanaerobacterales; family Thermoanaerobacteraceae; genus Thermoanaerobacterium; species Thermoanaerobacterium thermosaccharolyticum. The sequence goes on along the minus strand of NC_014410.1, from coordinate 823,646 downwards.
GGCAGTCTGCATGTCAATGCCCATAACCGAAGCCATATCTGCCGCCCGTTGCATGGCCTTCTCAGTAAGCTCCAGACTTTTTTGCTGATCGACACCAGCACCCTGAAACAGTGCGCCCATTTTGTTGGCGGTGGCAAGGTACTCGGATTGGGATAAGCCCAGATTCTTGTAGGCTTCTTCTCCCGTTTTTTGGATACGTGCAGCATATTCGCCAAACACAGCTTCAGAACCGCCAAGGTTCTGCTCAAGCTCACCAAACTGCTCCACGACCTCTTTTCCCAGCTTGATGGCAGCCGCGCCCGCTGCGGCCGCTGCGGCACCCATAGCCGCACCAACACCTTTGAGGACACTGCCCAGTTTCTCAAATTTCGAGCCGGATTTTTCGGCATTGTCTCCGCTTTCCTTCAATTCGTCCCCAAGCTCGTCTGCACTTTCAGCAGACTGTTCGAGCTCGCGCTCCATTTTGTTCAGCTCTGCTTTGGCGTTGTTAAGCTGTATCTGCCAGGACTGCGTCCGCTTGTCGGTCTCCCCGAAAGAGGAGGCGGCGTTGGCAAGCGCTTTCTCCAAAGTAGCAATTTTTTCTTTCTGCAATTCGATTTCTTTATTCAGCACCTTGTTTCTTGCAGTAACAGCTTCAACTGATTTATCTTGCTTATCAAACTGAGATGCAACCAGGTTCATCTCGCTGCCCAGTACCTTAAAACTTTGGTTGATCTCACGAATGGCGTTCTTAAATTCCTTTTCGCCTTCAATCCCAATCTTCAAGCCAAAATTGTCTGCCACATAACCGCCTCCTTTCGAGTAAAAATTAAAAAATTATAAAAGGCTATTGTATTTCAATGCGGTTTGGCATATACTAATAGTAGGGAAAGTAGGGAATTTCCTGCTTTTCAAATCCTAAAAAGGAGGACTTAGCATGAACGTTCCCATAGTTGATAATGCAAAGGTAATGGCAAAAGGCCAGATCACGCTGCCAAAAGATATCCGCTCCAAACTTCGCCTTTCCACCGGAGACCGCGTCACCCTCATTTGCGAGGAAGACCGGGTTATCCTTATGAACTCCGCTGTCTACGCCATGAAAATGCTACAGAAAGAAATGGAGGGCGAAGCGGAAAAAGCCGGGATCCGCAATGATGACGATGTTATGGATCTGGTGAAGGACGTCCGCGCGGAGATTGAAGGTCTATGAGAGTGTTAATTGACACCAACATCCTGATCTCCGCTTCCTTGAGCTGCGAAGGAACGCCTTATCAGGCGTACATTAAAGCTGTAACACACCCCAACCATGGTATGGTTTGCGATCAAAACATCGATGAGCTTCGCCGGGTATACAACCGGAAATTCCCCCATAAGATCCAGGCGCTTGAACGCTTTTTGGCGATTGCGCTTACTGTTCTTGAAGTTGTTCCAACTCCCGCAGTTGACGTGTCGGATGAGGCGCTTGTCCGGGACGCATCCGACAGGCCAATACTCAGGGCGGCCATTGCGGTAAAAGCTGACGTGCTTGTAACCGGAGACAGGGATTTCCTTGAATCCGGCATAACAAACCCAAAGATCGTAACAGCGGCAGAGTTTTTGCAAATGGAATAAAAGCAGCTTTTTAAAGCAGGGATTACAGCCACCCTGCTTTTTTGCTGCTTATATTCCATAAGGTATCACATCATCAATGGTCAGCATCCGCTTTGGTTTCGCCAGCCCTAAAAACTGCTTATGGCACTCCCATAAATCCAGCAGGTATGCAATAGGCATGAGCCATACTTCTTCCTCTGAACGATTAAGCTGAACAGTGCCGTAATATAGAAGCCGAGTGAACAATTCCTCATCGCTCACTCGACCGGTGTGTTTTTTAAGTCATCCTCACTTTCAACGTTTCTTTTAGTACCCTTGAACATTGCTTCCATGATAGCGTCTTTATATGCTGCCAGTTCCAAGGGAGATGTGAGAAGTTCCACTGTCTCTTCAGTCAGGAGTTCATGCTTATCCTGATTTTTAAGGTTGTGTATCAAAATGCTCTGGTTGGCCAGCAGTGTAATCAGCCACACCACTTCGTCAAGAGCCATCTCGAATTTCTCGGTTTTCATCAGTTTCGTGCCGAGGTTTTCAAGACCGCTGTACCTTTTTGCAATCTCCTTTGTCGCTTTAGTGGTTAGAATAAGCTGATATTCTTCATCACCGATTTTAATGATTGCGCTTCTGTCATTATCCTGCATCATTCACTGCCTCCTCCCACAGCAAATACCGGCTCATAAACCTCCGTATACCAATTATTAATGATTTCAGGCAATACTCCGGGATCGTCTTCGCTGACCTCTGCCTTCCAAGGGTGCTTTCCCTGGCCATCTGGTTTGTTACGTCTCATGACTGTCCCTTCAATGGTGGGTGTTGAAAAGGTAATGCTATCACCTTTCGTTTGCAGATTTGTCGCCGGGATTCCAAATTTCACCCTGTAAAGCCAAAAATACCTGTACTTGCCGTTAGCTTTCTTGGCTCTAAAGCCAATTGCCACAGGCGCACCTCCATCCTCACTGGTGGAAATCAGCACCTTATTGTCATCAAGGGTGGCTCCCGTCAAAACCTCAGCAGCGTCTGCTCCGATATCTGCAACGCCAAGAGTCAGGGTACCGCTTTGAAATTCCTTGACCACTTCTGCCGCCCCGTCATCGGCATAAAGTGTTGCCTCTGCCAGCTCCACAGAAAGTTCTGCCGTAATAGCCTTAGCCAGCGGAACAGGCGTGTCATAGGTCTCTTCTCCGTTTTCATTCTCGGTTATTTTGGCATAATATAACCTGTCCAGTCCGATTGTGGCCATGTTTTTCATTCCTCCTTTACTTCATACTCTTTTGCCACATCAATGGCATAGTGGTGATAGCCGGTATCGTCCTCATGGCCTATATACCGCCTGTCGGTAATGGTAAAGCCTGCTTGAAGCAATGTGTTCACTATTTCGTTTTTACGGGCAGTGTAGTTTCCCTTTATAAATAAAGACAACCTTACCTCCTGGGTTTCGGCCTGAGGCCGGTTGTCTGCAAAAACTTCAAATGTATCTGTCATTGGAGTTATGACAAGGTACTCATCCGGCGGTACACCGCTAAATACTCCGGTTTCAATGGGGATACCCAAAGCATCCAATAACGAGTTTAATTCTGACAATATGCTCATATACGACCCAGCTCCTGTTCCAGTCTTGACTTCATTACTTCGATGCAGGACTTCCTTGTAGCTGATTTTGCCGGTTTCAAAAAGGGCCTTGGAGGCTGCCCGGACTTGCTATACTCAATAATATTAGCAATCTTCGCATTGCTTTCCCCATCCTTCCTTGGTTCAGTAAAGCCGATTTTTATGTTATGGTTTCCATCCCTGTCCTGTTTGGCAGGAGAGAGTCCCAAAGCATTTACCAATTCACCGGTTGCTCTGGACGGATATTTAGTGCCTCTCCCGATAACTGACTGAAGATTGGACTTCACTTTTGAAAGAACCACTTCCCCGCCTGCTTCCAGCACCTTAGGTATGATTTCGTCTGTTCTTTCTCCAAGTCTGGATAACTTGAGCAAGAACTCTTCCGGCATTTTAACTTCCACCTTAGCCACGTTGCAGCCCCTCCTTTTATGCTTTGCTTGATTTCACCTTTTCCGCAAGCACCTCAATATACATTCCGCGTCCTTTTACGTCCTCAACACTGATAATGTTGTACCGGCCATCGCGGCAAACGAGTACAAGATCTGTGGTAACTTCCAGGTTAGGGATCCTACGGAAGCGGAACAGGGCAGACGCCTGCGAAAACGCCGCCCTGTTTGCCCATTTTTCACTGCCATGCCTATCTTCCTTGTATGCCCTTACCGAAGCGAGAATAACATCACCTTTTTCAGCAAACCCCTCACTATCCTTAACCGGCTTGGTTGAGATAATGTCCACGAAAGTTTTCATTTTCCCAAAGCTCATATCGTCCTCACAAACTCCATATCATTCGTTTCCGCGCAAGCGCGAAAAGCTCATTCATTCCGTTGTTCGTCCTCTCCCCACAAAGTCGGATGACTTTGCGGGGGCCCCTATATCTTCCAATCCCGGTCAAGCCGCAGCAATAGATTAACTGTATTCCATACCTGCTGTCCTGCCTGCACACTATCCCCAAAAAAGCCAGCCGTCGAGCCATCCCTGCTTTCATAAAAATGGCTCGACAGCATAATGACAGCCTGCTCAGTAGTAGGCAGCATTGGGTTTTCGGCATAATATCCTTCCGGCTTTTTCTGGTAACTTTCTGCATAGGCCACTGCGGCTTTGATATACTCTTGTAAAAGTGCATCATCTTCGTTGTGTTGCAATATGAGGTTTGCTTTAACCTTCTCCAAAAGTTCCATGCCGCAGCACCTCCGTTTTCATTAAGCTGATTTCTGCTGCAGTATCTTGACTGCTTCAGACAGTACCAGCTTGCCATCTACACGCTGGGTTGCCATGAATCCAACTTGTCCGGTCGCAGCATACAACTCATTAAGCCGCTTAAAAACCCTGCCCTGACGGTCTGCCACCCAGTAATAAGAAAAATCGCCGAATACAATCGTTTTTGCTCCGGCGGCAATGGCTGGCATAAATGCAGAAGTTTTAACTGGACGATTGAGGATAGTATCCGGTGTTCCAGCAGTTACAGAAGGCTGCCAGAGATACTGACCGTTGTTGTCTTTGAGCTTCCTTATAGCTTTAATTGTCGAATCATTCATAATGAATACAGCGTTCCTGCGGTACGGAGACTTTAGGCTGTAGAACAAGTCCATGATCTCGTCAAGGGTAATGGCTGTTGCACTCGCCGCAGTTACTCCTATCTCGCCACCGCCGTTATCCGCCAAGATACCGGTTGGCTTGCCAGATCCGTCGCCGATAAAAAATGCTTCCTCCTCTTTTGCTCCGATTCGGCGGGCGAACTCTTTGGCGATATACTGTTCAAGGTTAAATACACTGTCGTTTAACAATTCCTCTGACACCTTGATCATAGTAGCCAGCTTATATGCGCCGATGGATACCTGAGCAAAGGAATCGTCGCTTTCGGGAATCTGGCCTTCCTCATCCACCCAGGATGCAGTACCCTTGCTTGCCACCACAGGAATTTTCTTGTCACCGCTGGACGTGGTAATAACATTGGCAATCTGCCTAAAGATATTCTCCTCCTCCAGCGCTTCCACAAGAGTACGCTCAAAGTCGTCGGGAACAAGATATCCACCTTCGGTGTCCTCTCCAATCTGCAGCGCGTTGTGTACGTCATATTTGCGCCTGCCGCGCATCATGTTCCAGAAAGACTGCCTGTACTCATCGCTGGCACGTCCGGTTTTTTCATTGTTGCCAGATATGGAAGTGGGTTTGTCTGTAATAGGAATATTCAACGGTTTTGACAGTTCCAAATCTATGGCAGCCTGACGCTCAAGACGCTCTATTTCTTTGCCCAGCGCAATAACGTCGGCTTCCATTTTTTCATAAGTCGCGGTATCCTCCGGTGAAAGCAGTCCGTCGTTCCCGCGTTTGCTGTCGAGGAAAGCTTTAGCAGCTTCCCATACTTTAGCGCGTTTTTCACGCAGTTCCAGTATTTTGCTCATAATCAAATCCTCCTTACGGTTTTATTTGGGGTCCCCGCTAAATCGCAGATTTAGTGGGGTAAAAGTAGAAAAAGCCGCTTTTCAAGCGACTCAATTGGTGTTCCTTTTGGTTTTTCTTTTGGTTTAAGCTTTTGCAGGATGGAATTTGTTACTGCCTGCCTACTGAAGATCATTCCTCCTGATACTTCAAATTCGGATGGGAATGATTCATCCTCCATAAACAAGATTCCATCGGCAAAGCCAAGTTCCACCGCTTTTCTTGCGTTAAACCAGCTTTCTGCATCCATTAAGTGCGATATTTTTGCCCTGGAAAGTCCGGTTTTCAGCTCATAAGCGTTGATGATGGATTCCTTTATTTCTTCCAGCATTGCGATAGCTTTCTCCATTTCTTCCGTATCACCGATGGCTATTGTCATAGGGTTGTGAATCATCATCATGCTGACTGGTGACATAAAGACGTCACCTCCGGCCATAGCTATGACCGAAGCGGCGCTGGCTGCAATACCGTCAATCTTTACCGTCACTTTGCCTTTGTAATCCATAAGCATGTTGTAAATTTGATTAGCTGCAAATATATCTCCGCCAGGGCTGTTGATCCAGATCGTTATATCACCCTCTCCGGACAACAGCTCTGATTTGAACTGTTTGGGAGTTACTTCGTCTCCCAGCCAGCTTTCTTCAGCTATTGGGCCGTCAATATATAATGTCCGGCTGCCATCATCGTTTTGTATCCAGTTCCAGAAGCGGCGAACCGGTTTTGGTTTTTGTGATTTGTTCAACTTTTGATCCCTCCGTTTTAGCATTGTTTTTGCCTGCAAAGGCACCTGCATCGGCAAGCCTGGTCATGTTACCGTTAACAAGATACAGATCTCCACCCAACTCCGCCGGAATCCGGTTCATGTCCTCAAGCTCGCGGATATCGTTAGCAGACATCCAGCCGTTCTGTCGAGCTACAGCATAACCATTCATGCGGCTTGCATAATCACCGCGCAGAAGGCCATCTACATTGAATTTGACAAAGTATGCCCGCTTCTCTGATGGTAAAAGCAGCGCTTTTTGGAGAGCCTGTTCCCAACGCACCACCCACGGGTCAAGCGTGTATTTAACAAATTCCAGAGATTGCTGTTCGATGTTTGAAAAGCTTGACTTTTCAAGATCTCCAACCATATGGGGAGGTACTCGGAATATCCGAGCAATTTCATTTATCTGAAACTTTCTTGTCTCTAAAAACTGTGCCTGTTCGGGTGGAATGCCGATTGGTTGAAACTTCATTCCCTCTTCCAGAACTGCAATGCGATGAGCATTGGCACTTCCTTGATAAACTGCGTTCCAGCTTTCCCGCACCTTTGCCGGATCCTTTAATACGCCAGGATGTTCCAGAACGCCACCCGGATTTGCTCCGTTGGCAAAAAAGGATGCACCATACTCTTCACAGGCAATAGCCATGCCTATGGCGTTCTTGGCCATAGCAATAGGGGAGTATCCTACAAGACCGTCAAAACCGAGCCCCGGGATGTGAAGAACATCATCACTTCGTAGGTATATAAGGCCTGCTTTTGGATTAACCCTACTCTCATCGCTGTCGCGCCGATAAGTGTAAAACAGTTCTCCGTTTGGAGCCCTGTCTACCGTCATTTTGTTTGGCAAAAGTGGATAAAGCGCCAGCACTCGTCCGGAACCATCCCTAATAATTTGAGCGTAGGCATTTCCCCATAAAAGAAGATGACTCATCAGTGTCTCGCGGAACACGAATGAAGTCATCTCAGGGTTTGGCTCGTCATGGAGCAGGTAATATAACGGATGGGTGAGCGCTTTCTCTTTGCCGCCGTCATCTTTATACCGGTACACATGAAGCGGAAGACCGGCGATGGCCTCTGCAAGTATCCTTACACAGGCATACACCGCCGTTGTCTGCATAGCAGTCCGCTCATTGACAGCCTTGCCGCTGGATGTGCCGCCGAAGAAAAAGCTATATGCATTACCGAACAGGCTGTTCTTCGGCTTGTCCCTTGCTTTGAACAAACGGGAAAATACACTCATATAATCAACAGCCCCCTTTCATCATAAATTGATCCGTTGCGTTCATCCCCGTCATGCCTTAACGCGCGGTCAAGCGCCATAATTAACGTTACCGCACCATCTATTCTCTCGGTGGATTTTTCTTTATCCGGCTTAATGTTTCCGGCGGGATCGGTTTTGACATAGATATTGTCCATCATCCACCGCAGTACTGGATTACCACCATGGGCGATGCGTTCTTCCAATGTCAGCTTCATCAACTCTTTTGTAGGCGGCGACATATCCTTGAAACCCTGACCGAATGGAACAACCGTAAACCCCAAAGCCTCGAGGTTTTGCGTCATCTGAATTGCGCCCCAGCGGTCAAAGGCTATTTCCTTAATGTTATATTTCATTCCGAGTTCCTCAATAAAGGTTTCGATAAATCCATAATGCACGACGTTACCCTCAGTGGTATATAAAAAGCCTTGCCTCTCCCAGACATCATAAGGCACATGATCTCTCCGCACACGCTGATCAATATTCTCCTCCGGAATCCAGAAAAAAGGTAGAATCTGATATTTGTCCGATTCATCAAGCGGTGGAAACACCAGCACAAAGGCGGTAATATCGGTAGTAGATGACAGGTCAAGTCCTCCGTAACAGGTTCTGCCGCGCAATTTTTCTGCATCAACAGGAAACGCACACTTATCCCATTTATCCATTGGCATCCAGCGCACCGATTGTTTCACCCACTGATTTAAGCGGAGCTGACAGAATAAATTTTCCTCTGCAGGATTTTGCTTGGCATTTTCACAAGCCACCCTCAATTTTTCGATGTCAACTGTAATGCCCAGTGACGGGTTAACCTTTCTCCATACCTTTTCACTTGTCCAGTCATCGGTATCGGCTGCGCTGTAGATAACAGGGTAGAAAGTCGGATCTATCTTACGCCCTTGAAGAATATCCTCAGCCTTTTGGTGCACTTCCCAGCAGATGGAATTGCGGTCTGTGCCAGCAGTTGTGATCAGGAAAAACAGCGGTTGTTTTCTTGCATCGCCAGATCCGTGAAGCATTACATCATAAAGATCCCTGTTTGGCTGAGCATGAAGTTCGTCAAATACCACACCATGGACGTTTAGGCCATGTTTCGTATATGCTTCCGCTGAAAGCACCTGATAAAAACTGCCTAACGGTTTATATACCAGCCGCTTCTGCGACAGCATTGGTTTAATTCGAGACTTAAATGCCGGACACTGTTCCACCATATCTACCGCAACGTCGAAAACAATGGAAGCTTGCTGCCGGTCTGATGCACATCCGTAAACCTCGCCGCCATGCTCGAAATCGCCGCATGTCAGGTATAAAGCGATTGCCGCTGCAAGCTCGCTCTTACCCTGCTTTTTTGGGATTTCTATATAGGCAGTGTTAAACTGCCGGTATCCGTTAGGTTTCAAGATTCCGAATATATCCCGGACAATTTGTTCCTGCCAGTCAATGAGTTCAAAAGGCATCCCATACCATTCGCCCTTGGTATGCTTCAAGCAGTTTATAAAAGTAACAGCGGCATCAGCCGCTTCCTTGTCATATCGAGAACCTTCCGCCATAAACTTAGTTGGTTTATACCGCTTTAACTTCCGCAGCTTTGCCGCCTCCCTTCCTGTAAATGAGCAAGAAAAAAGGAACCTCATGGATGAAGTTCCTCTCCTTAGTGGATTTCTATGAAACTTGCTGCGTTATAACCGTTATCGTTTGCCTGTCAGGATAAACTCGGCATATTCCTTCTTGTGTTCATTAAGAAATACTACTAATTCATAAAACCCCATTTTATATGCCTCTTCCTGTACTCTTGGCAAGTCAAACATATTACAGGCACCGCTGTCCCGTATGGCCATAATCTGTACCCATGTCCTACACCTCTAACTTCTCTGCCGCTGAAATTGAATCTCTTACCGCTTTATTGAGAAACGAAATATCAAAACCCGCATCTATATAGCCCTGCCGGATCACCTCGTAATAGTAACGACCCGGTGCTCCCAAAGGTCTACCTTCATTCATGATATACACCATTGCGGGTACCCACTGCCCTTTGAAACGTACCTTAACCGTTTCTTTCCGGTATAGATGCGGATAACCTTCATATCTGTCCAGCGCCTTCTCATCATTAGGCATGATTCTCCAAAGCATTACCGGTACACTTTCACCTTTTTGTTTTTCTATTGTCGCTACTGCGCCGCCATTCCCTCCTCTGAATAACAGCCGGTATCCTGTGAGTTTTGCACTCCCCAGCACTTTTGCCGTTGGGCAGCGGTATGCCATCTGCCTTAAGTTCAGATTGCTTCCGTATGCTAAATATATGGTTCCTTTTTCTTTGCTCATCGCATCATCCTCCTTGTATTTACCAAGGCAGAGGCGGAGATCCACCCCTGCGCTTGTCTATCTATGCTGCCCGAAACCGCCATGCTGCGTTACCATCAAGGTGTTTGCAAAGATGCTCCCGGCAGTTTTTGAACTCATCACCAATAAGTCCTATGCGGTTGAGATATGTCCGCATGGCAAACTTCTCATTTTCAACCTGTGGTTTCTTGCTGGAAGCGCATTTTTGCGTTAACGCCTGATGGTTTAACGCAAGGGCAAGCACTATGTAGCTTCTAATTTTTCCCGCATGAAGTTCGCTGTTAAAGCCTCGAAGCTCAATTGTCCCATTGCCGTTAAAAAAGCTGTGCAGGTTCAAAAAGTGGTACCTGCTATTATGGTAATGGGTGCTTCGGCTTTCGCTGTAACCTTCGTACCAGATGCTCTCAATCGCCGCCATGGTTTTGGGCTTACGCCGATTCATCTTCTCAACCAGTGCCGCATCCATCTTTTTACAAAACCGCATCCTGTCCGGCTCAATCTGCAATGCTTTATAGAAAAGGTCATTCTTGCTGGCGATAATGTTGATAAAATTACGGATGCTTCTCGGTGTGTGGTCTGCACCGTCTATATGGATATGAATTCCACAGCTTGTGTTTGCAAAACCTCCAGCCTTGCGAAGCCTCCTTATCAATTCCTGCAGGGTTTCAATGTCCTCCCGGTAGGTGAGTATGGGGCTTACCAGCTCCACGCTGTATTCCCGGCCCACCTCCACAATCCGGCCGCGTTCCTTTTTCTGCGTCCGGATGCTCCCGTCGCTCATGAATTTCCAAACCCGTCCGTCCGGCGCGATAACTTTCTGCGTGTTGTAGTAGTCGCTGCCGCTTTCGACCCTCCCGCCCAAAAACTCCGCGGCGACCTTTGCCGCCTGCGCCCTTGTAATACCTGTAAATTCTACCTCGATCCCGAATCTCGTTTCAAGCATTGCGCCATTCTCCTCGCTTTCTCTGTGTTTTCTGCCCTTCGGCAGTGTACATTAGGCCATTGAAAACACAGGATAGCAAGGCAATTCTGCATGAGTTTCCGCAGGATTTTGAGCAATTTTTCGCGTCTTAATTTGTGTACATTTACAGCTTTCTGATCATGTCCGCGCCATAGGCCGCGCCGAGGGTTGAACCGCAGTCCCAATCCACAAAAATAGTCCCTATATCATCCACAAATGAAACAGTGCCTTGATCTCCCGGTTTCAGCGCGGCGTACGGATCATCCATGCGGATGAGCTCCACGCGCGTTCCGGGCGGATATTCCTCTCTCAGCCTTTGAACAGTTTCTTTTGAAGGAAAGCCTCCTGCGCTCATCTTTCAATCCTCTCCTCCCGGATAATATGCGGCGTATTTGGGATAATCCGTGTCGTCCGGCATCACCAGGACTCCGTCCGGCCGCCCGCGCCGCTGTACCAGCAGGCATTGCCATACCCCGTCTTCGTCAATGCGGCAGAGTTCCTTATTTTCCTCGATAAACCGGCGGCCGACGCACAGATCGGCAATAAAGTTCTCATAGTCAATCTTTGAAATCCCGATAGTTTTCACAACCGCAAAAGGCTTTTCCTCCTTATGCGGATGCGGTTTTCTCAAATCCTCGATCGCAAACGGACGCCGCACAAAGAAGGCGGTGTTTTGAAAATCAGTCATCTCCATCCGCCGCCTTTGCTCTGCCTTTCCGGTACGCCCCGTTGCCGGACAGCCTTGAAAGCAGCACCTTGCGCTCAGTTCTGAATTCATCCCCGATAAACCCCAGCCTAAGCAGGAAGCAGCGGAAGGCATACTTTTCATTGTCCGCCGGTTTTTCGGCAGCCAGCACGCGCTTTTGTGTCCCGGCCTGTTCCGCCATCTGCCTTGCAAGCGTGATATATGTCTGCACCTCGTCGGCATTTAAAGTCGCATTCCAGAAAGGGAAGGAAATCTCATCATTTTCAGCTAAGACTACAAGTTCCCCCTCAATCAACATTGCCTTCTTTATCAATGTCTCTTTGCTGGCCAGCATATTATTTAGGTTTTCAAGGCTTATCTCGCTAAAGCCTTCCAACAAAAGAGTAATTGTCATGGTTCCCTCTGCCGATAAACCCGCCATATTCAACGCGTCAATAACGGGACGGATGGTTTTGATTTCATTAAGACTGATTTTCGGTGAGTGAACCACGCTGTCCCTGTCAACCGTCCAGCTGCCAGCGGATTTCTCGTTGCTAATCTCATACAAAAATCCCGGTGCTCCAGTATAGCGCACCTGGCCTTCAAGGGCTTCAGCTATGACCGAGGCAATGGCTTTTCTCTCCTGACCGACAACCTTCTGTGAAAAGCGAAAGCTGTTATTGCTCATGCCATACACCTCCCCTCAAATAAGCTAAAACATTTTTGATTCCCATAAAAAATCCCACCTTTCCTTTTTGGTGGGGTACATTAACGCTCTGTTTTGAGGGGAAAGCAAGGACATTTTTAATCAATCTGTGTTTCCGCGTAAGGTATTTTTTCGCTACCTGATAACAAGAATACTGAATCTGCGCCAAATTGTGAAACATAGCGCTTTACAATCACATCGCAGTATTTCGAGTCAAGCTCCATCATAAAACAAACCCGCCCGGTCTGCTGTGCCGCAATCATTGTCGTACCAGAACCACCGAACAGGTCAAGAGTTAAATCTCCAATATGGGAACTATTGAGCATTGCCTTTGCTACAAGCGATACCGGCTTCATGGTAGGGTGTTCCTCCGATACTTTAGGACGGGGCATCTCCCAAACATCTGACTGTTTACGGTCTTTAAGCGGGCAAAGGCGTGTTCCTTCAAGCCAACCATACCAGATCGGCTCGTACTGGGTATGATAGTCCTTTCTTGATAGTACCAAGCTGTCTTTTTTCCATATAATTGTGCTCGACCAGTGATACCCTGCCTCCCGCATGACGTTCATCAAACTGCCCCATTCCTGAGCACTCATTACCACATAGGTCATGCATCCGGCTTCAGAAACCTCTTTCATGCATTTAAAAGCGCGCAATAAAAAAGCGCCGAATTCTTCGGTGCTCATATTGTCATTTAGAATTTGTCTTGGCTTCCAGCTTGGATGCCTGGTATCTGAACCGTAATCAACATTCCAGGGTGGGTCGGTGAAAACAAATCTCGCCTTTTGCCCATCCATCAGCTTTTGCACATCTGAAAGCAGTGTGCTGTCACCGCACATCAGACGGTGGCTGCCAAGTACCCATATGTCGCCCTTTTGGGTAACCGGAATTTTAATCTCTGCAATTGCCTTTTCTGTATCGAAATTATCCTCTTTGACATTAGCGGTTGTTTTATCACGGAACAACTCATCAATTTCCGCAGCATCAAACCCGGTAAGAGAAACGTCAAAACCATCTTCATTTAAATCCATAAGCAGATCAGTCAAAAGCGGAATATCAAACTCGCCACTGATTTTATTCAGTGCAACATTGAGCGCCTTTTCCCGCTGTTCATCCAAATCAACTACAACACAGTCGATCTCCTTATACCCCAAAGCTGTAAGTACTTTATAACGCTGATGTCCGCCGACAATATTCCCGGTGCGTTTATTCCATATGACCGGCTCTACATATCCAAACTCTTCAATAGACCGACGTAATTTTTCATATTCAGGGTCACCAGGCTTTAAATCTTTCCGCGAATTATATTTAGATGGTTTTAGTTTTTCTGTTGGTATTTTCAGTATATCCATAAATCTTAACCCTCCAGTTTGACGGCTTTTTCGCCGGTGAATTCCTCCCAGCGCTTAACAGCTAAATCACAGTAAACAGGGGATAACTCCATCGCGTAGCATTTACGCTCGGTCTGTTCAGCCGCAATTATAGTAGTTCCACTACCAGAGAACGGTTCAAGCACAATACCGCCTTTGTCGCTGTGCATTTTGATGCACCGCCATGGAAGCTCCACAGGGAACATTGCAGGATGCTCCTTGTTTGCCCGTACAGTGGTCATCTCCCATATCCCAGCATAACCCCATTTCTTGCGTTCTTCCTTTGTAAGCCGTTTCACAAATTTATAACTGTGTCCCGCAAAGGCTGAAAGCCATACATATTCCTGATCGTTATATTCCTCAACTTCTCCTTTATTGCTGAAGGCTGAAATATACTCATACTGCTGAACCGGCTTGTTTGAAACAAGGTGATAGGGTCCAACGCCGAAGTTTTGCCCCTGCTTCTTCCAGATGCGGATCCAGATAGGGCGGTAACCGTTGTCCAAGAACATATTCACGCTGTAAACACTGGTGGGTTCAATAAACTGAGAGCCGGTGGCATAGAGATCACCTAAGTTCCAGCAGACAATATCTGCATACCTGCACAGGTTTCTAATCACTGGGCGTACTGTCTCGAACCATGGTTCAATCCCAGCCTTTTCATATTCTTTGCCTACCCCATATGGAGGGGAAGTCACTGCCATCTGTGCGTGACACCCTTCCATCAACTTCTCAAAATCCTCATCCTTAGTAGAGTCGCCGCACATCAAGCGATGATTCCCGAGAAGCCAGATATCGCCCCGCTTCGTTACCGGCTCGCACTGCACAATTTCCTCATGCGCTTTATCTATGTCAAAGCTGTCTTGTATCGCCTCTTTGGAGTACCATCGGTTAAGCAGTTCGTCAATTTCAGAAGCGTCAAACCCTGTGAGCGAAACATCAAAGGCACCTGCGTCCAACTCAGCCATCAGTTCAGCCAGTTTATTCTCGTCCCACTCTCCCTGAATCTTGTTGAGGGAGAGATTAAGCGCTTTTTCCCTCTGCGGGTCAAGTTCCACCACGACACAGTCTATCTCTGTCTGTCCCAAGTCCAGCAAAACCTTTAAGCGTTGATGCCCGCCTACCACATTACCTGTTTTTTGGTTCCAGATAACAGGCTCCACATAGCCAAATTCCTCTATTGACCGTTTTAGCTTTTCATATTCCTTATCGCCAGGTTTTAAATCCTTGCGCGGGTTGTATGCTGCTGGATTAAGTTTTTCAACAGATATTTTTTGTATGTTCATGCTGCATTCTCCTGTTCAATATTTTCTTAAGACCCTTTTTTGCGCCCTCACAATCTCCGTTTATTACTTGTCCCCGCAGAGTCTTAAACTGCTGCTTCGTTAAATGGTCTTTATATTTTCTTAGTTCCCTAAGAAAGATTGAATTTGTTTTATGCATCAGCCACCCCTCCTGGCTGTCAGGAGTTTTTCCATCACATCATCGTGAGGAGTAGCCCCCTTGTATTCGGTAGCACACCGTTTGAAACTGCGATTTTTCGCGCGTGACCCCCCGCCCGTTTCCGGGGTGAAAAGCAGTAGAGATTTAGACCCCACTACCCTATAAACTGCAGAAAATCTAAAAAGTTAAGCAGTTCTTTGAATTTCGTGAGATTTTTTGCATCTATTTTAAGCCGTTTTTCGGCATTGTTTTCAAACGAGGTATTTGCCCCTGTTAAAAAAGAAGTGAGTGTTTTTATTTACTTGTCAGTCAGACGAACAATTTGACAATTGACCGTCATTCTGTCCAATAAAGTCTGGCAAAGGTGCTTGTCTTCAACTGCATCTATCCATGCTGACAGTTCACGATTGGTTATAAAAATAATGCTTCTGGCTTCATTAAGAAAGGTAACTGCCCGGTAGAAAACCTGCAGTTCTGCCCTGGTTGGTTCCACATAAAAGACATCATCAATAATAATTAAGTCACATTCCTGCATATAAGAAAAGATCGCTTCTGCTTTTGGATTTGTGGCTTTCTTTTCTGCCACTGCGATAAAATTATCAAAAGGCGCATAATAGGTTTTATGTCCATTGCTGATTGCAGTTTCTCCAAGCTGCGCTGCAAGACCGGTCTTACCCGTCCCGCATTTTCCCAGCAGGATTAAGTTTTGCTCTTCCTTAAGCCATGTCAGGTTGGATAACTGTTTAATCTGCCATTTTAAGCCCTTGTTTGAGTTCGATGTGTCAAATGCTTTGTTTGGAAGCTTACTTGCCTTCCTCAGCTTGGTGTGTTTTTGTCTGGCCCTAATCTCCAATTCTTTTTCTAACACCATCTTTAGATAGTCAAGGTTTGATAGTTTCTCATCGTTCAAATCAATGTATCCTCTTGCGATATTCCAAAGGTTGAGCTTTTGGGCCAATTCACGGATTTCTGTTATATCAGCCATTGATTTCCCTCCTTATTTCTTTACTCCTCGCCAAATGGTTAAAATACTGCTGATTCGGCAAAAACTTCTTAGCTATATGCTCTCCGTACTGATACATGAGATAAGCCAAAAGCTCATAGGCACTGCAGCGTTCAGTATCAATGCAGTATTCTATTCCATCAAGCAATTGTCCAATTGTATAAAACTTTGTCATCCGGTTTATTCGAATACAATGGGAACTAAAATATTTGGGTTGCTGTAACTCCATAAGTCGGATGAATTCCTGAGCTATTTCGTATTCTGCAAAATATTGTTTTATGATGGTTAAAAAAACCCTGTCTCTGCTGTAATTTTCTTCTGGTTTGAACAACTGCCCGGTATCTTCTGTGACTGGATATTTAGCCAATAAATCATTTGTTTCAGCATCATAGAACAAAAGCATTTCACCATTATCTTCAATGCGAATGCGTTTATGAACATCCATCATACCTGTATTAATCAGATAACGGTTGCCTTTATAACTTACCACTCCATCCTTATCAAAGGAGGCCACAGTGCTTGATACTTCGGAATAAGGTTTGACATGGAACAGGTATTTTTGCTCTTCCATGAACATTTCACGCGGCACTTTTCTGGTCACAGTATGTATTCGCCCGTTGCCTTCCCTATCCAACCATGAAAGGGTAGCACTGTTAGGCAATCAATTCCGGTGTATATCCTGCCCTCAAGAAAACTTTGCTTTATGTATCCAATCACCTCTTCAACCTTGCCCTTACTTTGAGGATCTCTTGGTCTACATAGCGAAACATTGTAACCTATACGCTTAACATATTCTTCAAAGGCAGGTACGAATATGATATTCCCCAGATTTTCACTGACTACATAGACACGGTCAAGGTCATAAAGAATAGTCTGTGTTCTTCCTCCAAAATATCGGAATGCATAGTTATGAGCTTTAATGGCCGTTTTGGTTGTAAAGGGATCCGGTGAAAAATAAACAAATTTCATTCTGCTATAACTCAGAACCATGCAGAAGAAATATATTCGTACAATTCGCCCGTACATGTCCTTAAGTTTGTATTGACCAAAATCCGCCTGCGCTTCATATCCCGGTGGAGAAATTTCACGGGGTGAGGTTTTACGTTTACTGGCATGCGGATAACCGTGCTGTTCCCTTAAGGCTTTCATATAGCGGTAGAATGTAGCTCATTTAACTTGTAAATCGGGAAAGGCTTCCATCAATTTAAGATAGACATTTGTGTCCCGTATCTGTGGGCATAACTTCAGTTGTTCCAGTATGTACTGGCGATAGTTATCCATGTGGTACCTTTCCTTTTCAGCTTTCTTAACATAATCTTTTTCGCTCATATTCCAGTATTTGCTGACAGAAGAATAGGTTATCCCCAGTGCTTTTGCGGTTTTTGTCTGAGCAAGTCCAAGTGCTTTGTACTCCTGGATTTTTCGGTATTGTTCAATGCCGATCATTTTGATTTCCTCCTTTGGTTTTGTTATAAAATCTATGCCTGTAGCAGTGCAATCATAGGCATCAACTCCTTTTCCGTAAGCGTCAAAAAACACCCGTATGGGTGTTTTTTGAAAAGGCAAATTATATTCTTCATTATTGTAATTTCATAAAATACAATATGTCTTCTACAAATTTGTTAGGTCAAATTGATAATTTCCATATCGTTTCGTCGCCACAAATATTACGGATCTTTAGCCTCAAAGGTTTTTTCTCACATTTGATGGTCCCGTCCCAAAAACTTTTAGTCTTGGTTCCATTTACAACAACATATCCAAGCTTGTCAATTTTAATCTCGCTGTCACTGTGCCAAGCTCCGTCCTGATTAGTACAGTCAAGAGAAATATACTCAATTAATTCAAGTCCAGTTTCGCTAATCAAAATAGGAGTAAACTTTTTCTTGCCAGGCACAACATTCTCACCGTCTTCATTGTAATCTTCGTAATCATCATCTTCTATGTCTTCATCATCGGATGTAATAAATGTATTTGCATATCCTTTCTGGTTATACTCATCGATTTTTCGGCTAACCCTGTCACTTTGAAAATTAGTAATTTCAACTATATACTCCGGAATGAGCAACTCCTGTACTTTTGTAACTTTAAACTCAGCATAATCTTCAAATACCGCATCGTCAAGTATATCCTTCAAGTCTCGCAATTCAATTTCAATAATGACATCTTCTTCATCATCAATAAATTCTTGAATTTCCTCCAAATTATCAACATCAACATAATAAATAATTACTTTCTTTACATTAGATGGAAGGTCAGGAATAGCCTCATGCATAATGCGGAACATCATTGCCTTGTCAAGCAATTTAGAACTGCTGTCCATTAAGTTTGGTATATATACGGGTACCAGACCCAGCTTACTGTCAGATATAGCTCCTGCCCAGAAGTCACCTAGACTTTTTTCATTCTTAAGTCCGGGTATTAATTTTTTTATCTTCTCCATTGTTTGGGTTGGGTTTCTATATAAAGATACTCCGTCCTTAATTTCATAAATATCAAACTCAGCTTTGTCTGCTATAAGCCTGTCACGGGTTGTCTGGATAGAATTAATGCCGATATCGCAATGAATAAAGCGACGACCAAGCTTATTTGCAACCGCTGCAGTAACTCCGCTGCCACCAAAAAAGTCAGCAACAAGCATACCTTCATTAGTAGAAGCTTCTATTATTCTTCTTAATAATTCTTCTGGTTTCTGAGTCGGATAATCCATATATTCATTACTAGTAGACTTAGTTACTGATGTTTGTCCTATAGTCCAAACATCATCTGCCTTTTTTTCTGTAAACTCTTCATATATCAAAGTCCCATCATCGTTACGTGCAGAAACCAATTTTCCCAACTCTTTTGACCATATTCGTTTATCTCTCTTAACTGGCTTATCAAGTGGAATTATAACTTTATTAGAAATATATGTTTCGTTTTTACTATACCAAAATATGTTATTATGGTTTGTTGCAAAACCTTTTACATTACCTTGGAAATTATCCGGATAATACCATATTATTTCGTTAATCAGCTTATCTTCTCCAAAAATCTCATCCATCAATATTTTCACATAATGCCCTATATGCCAATATAAATGTACAAATATTGATGCCGTTTCGCTCATAACGCTTTTAATTGCCATGAGGTTTTCATACATCCAATTGAGATAATCTTCTTTACGCCATATATCACCGTACATTTTTTCTTCAAAAGTTTTAAGCTCTTCTATGTCCAGTTCCTTTCCTGCTTGGGCTATCGCTTCCGCAACTTTAGGATTACGACGTATATATACCTTTTTAGCATAATCAGCTCCACTTGCAAAAGGAGGGTCTATGTATATAAGGTCTACTTCAATTCCCTGTTCCTTCAGATATGCACAAGCTGATATACATTCCCCGCGAATTAACATATTACCGTTCGGGTTTTTACCGACAGTTTCAACTTTTTTCAGTTCATACAAAGGCATTCCTCGTTCAAGTCTTCTCTTAACATCTCCTGCGCTTTTATATTTTAGCATTCTTTTAAAATTATCCAATATAGCTTGTCCTTCGACAGGATCAGGATAATATGGAACATATTTAATTGCCATTTACATTTCCTCCTCGAAAAAATCTTCAATTGCGCTTACTGTTTTTATTATGAGCTCGGATTCAGTCAAACTATCTTCTAAATACAGGTACTTAAACTTCGGATACCCGGCTTTATTTTGATTGATTTCTATAAACTCTTTTTCAACAAAGGTTCTCTTTAACTGAAAGATCTCGTCTTTAGCATATAAACTTCCTTTGGTCTCAACAATTATTGCTTTATAAATTTTCCCATTCTTACGTTTGATAATTAGAAAATCAGGTGTATACGTACCAATATATCGTTTACGCCCACTGCTTCCTTTATAACAGTGAATTTTGAATTCAGTCAACGAGTTGTCCCCGTTATAATATATTTCGAGATTTCGTTTTTTTGCTGCAGCTAATGCAAGTACCTGCTTTAATAAAAGCCTTTCAAAATTACTATCCAGCCTATAAGGAAGATAGTGGAAAGAGCGGTCTTTTTCAGGGTGAGACATATATTTCAATTTTAGTTGTTTAAGAATATCCCAATTTTCGGTTTCCTCAGCAAGCCTCATCATTTCCATAGCCTTTTTATCAGGTTTTAGCTGTCCTTTGTCTTCTAGAATAATTTTCTCCGTTATATCCTGCGGTGGATAATAGCTTTCCGGTTCAGAAGTATTCACTGGTGATGTCAGGCTTTCAATTTTTAGAAGGCGGGCATCCTGTGGGATAACCTCCTCTGTGGTTCGCAAATCACGCTTTTCATAAAATAGCTTGCGTATATTTTGATTAATTATCTTAATGTTAAAAACTGAACTGAAATATCTAACACCATTTTTCAACAATGTGATCTCATTAAAAATCTGGCGCAAAAACTCATCATGTTGCCTCAATATCGAAACTGGCAGCATACCAAAACTTTCCTTGCTAATATCATATAACCATCGGTTATAATTTACAGGTTCAGTCTCCATTGCTTTTTTTACATCCATTCCCAGAAGTCTTTGTTCAAAATCCTGAATTTTTACTATGGAGGCTTGTTTACTTTCTGGAGTAATAACATCCGATAATTTCGGGTTCAAAATTTGAGGTTTTCCCTTAATAATGCAATCATAATGTACTCTGAGCTGATAATAGTCTATTTTCGGGAGTTTTAAATAATCCATCCGGCTGTAACGCTTAATCTCTTTATCAACTTTATTTGCACCTTTTTCAAATTCTTTAATAGAGATATTATGCTTCTTCTCAAGCTGCATGTTAAGTTTTTCGGCATTGTATTGATTAAGCCAAATCAGTGCCGATTCATGTTTGCCTTTTTCAACCTGACGCAAACATCTGCAGGAAGTCTGCAACACCATGTTAGTGGGACAATCGCCTTTTTGCGACAAGATAACCCCAGTTAAGCTACGGCAGTCCCAGCCTTCCTTTCCTATATGCACAAGAAGTATTATGCGTATTTTTGAAAATGGCATATCCAACGCTTCAAATTCAAGCTTGCTTTCGGCAGATATGGGATGCTTCTTATTCCCCTTATGATACTTTAATATAGTCTCTTTGGGATCCATCCCGTATTCTTCCACAATCTTTGCTACACAAGGGTAAACTTCTTCTTCCAGATAATCAATTGCACTTTGTGCTTTCCTTTACCGCAGTATATCGCTAATTTGGATGTCAAATCTCCCGCGTAAGTCTTATCCTTATAAGTGTTCAAAAAATCCCTTACTCCATCTTCAATAATTTGAAGACTATCTTCTTGATTTGAAATTTTAACCACAGGACGCTTTAAGAAATTATCAATCCCTTGAATTAGCGGGTAATAATATACCGTATTGGCAATTTCTATACTTTTTATATTCAAAGTTTTCGTTATTTCAACAGGATATGCCTTATCTAAATACGGTGTACCCGAAAATCCAATAACAGAATTGATCGTATTGTTCTTTTCCATCCAATCGTTTACTACTGCTCTCAACTTAATCTCATCTGTTGAAGCGTGATGCACCTCATCAATAAAAATCGCCATATTTGGAATTTTCCCAATCAGATTTCTAAGTTCATTAGCCTGCCTGTCCTTTTCATCCTCGCTATCCTCAAATAAACTTAATTGTCCATCCCTGACTTCAACGCGGTCTAAGATTACTTTCTCAGCGTTGGTTATGGCAACCAAACCTATTAATTGATCAAAAGGCTGATAGGCGGCAATTTTCTGTACATTTGGATTTCTTGTTTTATTACTTCTTTTTTCCGCTTTATTTTGATCAAGAATCTCAAATTTAATGATTCTCTTAATGTCACTGGCAGCAGGATCGGGAAGAATCCATAGAGGATCGAATTTTTTAATAGTTTTTAAGCTGGGCACTACAGAACTTTTTAGGCCTGATGGTGCAAATATAATAAAATTGTGAGCAAATGCATTATTATCGGGCTCGTTTACAGCAAAATACAAATCCAAATATATAAAAGCTGCCATTAAATAAGTTTTGCCAGCTCCCATAGGCAGACTAAAAAGGTAATCTGTGTATGACACATTGTAAAAGATTTTTTTAAATATATCCACAAAATCTATATTATCAATTTCATTTATTATTGCCTTTTCCAACTTTTCTGAAACTTGTTCATCTTTCTCATTTTTCAAGGTAGAATACTCATACAAAGCTAGCGCTGCCGGATTGTTTTGCAATTTCTCTCTTAATGAAGCTTTAACTTCTAAATCATCAACATTTAAATTGGTGAACCTACTCCATCCTATAGAGGATGAAGCTTCCTACTTCATAGACCGTTGCCTACTGTTATTCACAGCAGGTCTTACACAATCTCCATAGGCGTAATTTCGGGAGGAACCTTCCCTACAAAAATATTACTCTTAGGCTGTTATGCCTAATTGTCTTTACTTTTTACTCCTGATAATATTATAGCATATAATGTTATGGAAAACAATAGAAATTCATCTCCCACCTATAGAGGATGGGAGACTTCTTTCAAGCCTTCGTTAAAATAGCCTCTGGAGAATAATTCCCACAGTGGTTTATTTTCGCAAGCTATCTTTAAATACAAATAAGTTTTAATTGCATCAATTTGTACGTCGCGCATTTCACCTTTATTAACTATGTAGGATATCAATTCATCAATGGTACACTCTGAAGAAGAGTACCACATATCTCTTTTTCTCTGAATCATCTTATAAAACATTATCGTTTTCTCACCTCAGTTTTTCCTTTAATTTCCTTCTACGTCTCGCATCTTCAGGCTTTTCCGCATCCTTTGGTATATCCCACGCCCAACCCAAACGAACAGCGCCCTTAATGCGCCCCTGTTCGCATAAAACTTGAACTCTGCGTGGGGATATATTCCATTTTTCAGCTGCTTGTTTTGTCGTTAAGTAATCCATTATGAATACCTCGCAGAACACAAAATTCCAATTTTTATTATATGCGAAAAAACGAACAATTTCAACATATTACAACTATATACATAATAAATAAAGTCTTTTCAGAAAATGAGTATACCTGCATTAAATGTACATCCATCCTGTCTCCTCAACCCCTATGAAAAAAGGCCGTTATCTATTCTGTCAACTCAACCCTGCTAATTTTGGAGTTCAAATTTTACCTCAAAAATAATCGTCGATATGTTCCCATGTACGTATTTTGAACCTTTAGGTTGAGT
Organism: Thermoanaerobacterium thermosaccharolyticum DSM 571; assembly: GCF_000145615.1. Taxonomy (NCBI): domain Bacteria; kingdom Bacillati; phylum Bacillota; class Clostridia; order Thermoanaerobacterales; family Thermoanaerobacteraceae; genus Thermoanaerobacterium; species Thermoanaerobacterium thermosaccharolyticum. The sequence continues at coordinate 800,305 of NC_014410.1, read as the reverse complement.
AGACAACTTGGATGTACTTCCGGAAACCTAGTAAAATAAAGGCTTACAGCCTTGACATCAATACCACGCACTCAACATGATAAGTGTACGGAAACATGTCAACAGGCTGTACTTTCTCTGTTTTATATCCATTATCTTCAAATATCCTCAAATCCCTTGCTAACGTGGTCGGATTGCAGGAAATGTAAATTATCTTTTGAGGATTCATCTTTACGCACTCATCTACCACATCTTTGTCTAGTCCTCTTCTTGGTGGGTCCAATATGATGATATCCGGCATCAGCCCTTCTTTATACAGCCGTTTCATGACATGCTCTGCTTTTCCAGCTATAAAATCTGCATTATTTATGCCATTTATAGCTGCATTTCTCTTTGCATCTTCTACGGCATCACTTACCACTTCTATTCCATATACATGCTTTACATATTTTGCAAAAAATATTGATATTGTGCCGATTCCACAGTATACATCAATGACAATTTCATCGCCTTTTAAGTCTGCATATTCCAATGCCTTCTCATACAATACTTTAGTCTGAATAGGGTTAACCTGAAAAAAAGACAGTGGGGATATTTCAAACTTTTTATCTCCTATGTAGTCTGTAATGTACCCGTCACCATAAATGACAATATTTTCACTTCCCATAACCAGCCTAGAACGGCTTTTGTTTATGTTTAAAACAACACTTTTAAGTTCTTTAATATTTTTCTTCAGTGTATTTATAAGCTCATCTTTGTAAGGTATATCTATCCCATTTATAACTAGGATAACCATAACCTCTTTAGTTGAAAATCCAACTTTCGTAATTATATACCTTAGCAATCCATTACCCGATTTTTCATCAAATATTGATATTTTATAATTGTTTGCCCATTCTCTTACAGTTTTCATGGCTTCTATACTATAATCGCTTTGAATCATGCATGAATCAATTGCAATGATGTTGTGGGATTTTGAAGCATAAAATCCAGATTTAATATTGCCGTCTTCAATGCCAACTGGATATTCTGCCTTGTCACGGTAATAAAGTGGGTTATCCATTCCTATAGTATCATATACAATAGTATTTATCTTTCCGATTCTTGATAGGCTATCGTCAACGACTTGTTTTTTAAATTCCAATTGTCCTTTATAGCTTAAATGCTGTAATGTGCAACCGCCGCACTTGCCAGCGTAGATGCACTTCGGCATAATTCTTTCCTGTGATGGCAATAAGATTTTTTCTACATGTGCATTTAAATAATTTTTGTGTTTTTCATCTATTTTAGCTAAGACCCTTTCTCCTTTTAAAGCGCCTCTTACAAAAACAGCTATTCCATCAAGTCTTCCGACTCCTTGTCCTTCATGCGCCATATTATCAATGTATAATTCGTATTTGTCGCCGATATTGATGTTTTGCAATAATTATCACTCCAAATCCATATTCTCATACACAATTATACTTCATTTAAGTAATAAAAAATAGATTCCCCGGATATATTTATCCGGAAAATCCGCGCTTTACTTTGAAGCATACCTTTTATAAACAATATCCGGCATATCTAGCACTTTATGCTCTATATTTGATGCAAATAATATTACGTATTCGGCATGTGCCCAATTAAGAGGTGATGCTGAATCAGTTGGAAGACCGGTATCCTCCCAAACCTGCTCAGATATTATGCCACCTTCGTTTGCAAACTTCTCCATTGCTTTTACATATGGCGTTGCATCTTTTCCTGCGGCAATTTCGTACATGCCTCTCTCACCAGTAAGAAGAGGCCACAATCTTCCTTTTCCTGCGCCATGATACAGTTCTGTCTTTGATGGTTCACCATACCCATCATGATTATATCTGTACCACGATGGCCCCTTTGGCGTATCAACTTTGATTGTGCTATCAACAACTTTTAACGTATTTAATATTTTAGGATCATCTGCCGATTTAACTCCAAGCCTTACAAGTTCCAGAAAACTTGGATCTACTATTTCTTTTTGATCATATACTCCACCGCCATTTGCTATGTTTATCATAAAGTCTGCATTTGGATCAGACAGACCAGCTATTCTAATATAGTATTGGCCATTTCCTAGTGGTCCATTTTCAGTGTAAGTAAGATTGTCGATAAGCTTCTGCCAATTATCTGCTTTTTCTTGATATTTTTGTGCTGACTCATAATCTTTATTTTGCTCAGCTATATACGCTGCACATGTAAGTCCTGCTACCTCTGCAGCCATTGTTGCAGGCGAGTATCCACCTATCTCTTCCCATCTTTCTTGCCCTGTCTTAGGCCCTATCTTTATTATGAAATCTGCCAATGGCTTAACTAAACTGTCATATAGATCGTATCTTTTCAGCCTATAGCTGAGTATGATTGGATCTGCCTGCTCATCTAGCTGAATGCCTGTCCAATAGGGCTTACCACTAATCCAAGTATTTTGAGGAATCATGCCATTGTCCTTAACCACTTTGGCAAGGTAATCCAGCGATCTATTGGCAGAATCAACATCTCCAGCCGCAATGAAAGCATTCGCTACATGGTACAAATCTCTTGACCATACGAGATGATAGCCGCCTGTATTGTCATCCCTTTGTCCATCCCCCCATGGAATCGAAAGAGATGCAATATATGCGCCTTTGTTTGTCTTATCTTCGCTTGCTTTTAATATCATCATGCTGTTGTAATAGAGTGAATTTGCTTTGCCATTGAAATTATTGAGAGTATTGCAATATTTAGTCCATTCATCTATATAGTTATTTTTTAAATTGTTATAATCTTCCCCAAGAGTCTCTAAGGCCGTTTTTGCTGCCTCACTATCGCTTCCACCAAATGACAGAACGATTTCAAATTCGCTGTTTTTTGTTAAATCAATCTCTGCCCCTTCTATGATATTGCCCCTTGCACTATCATAATGCTTAGTCATTTGCTTATTCTCGTCAAGGTCAGTCATAATATCATTAACTTTATAGTACCCAATCGAATATCCTTTCCAACCTATGTTAGATGATAAAGCAGTATATACGTTATCTCTTTTTGCCATCAACATCTCATTGTTATTAGCCTTTATTACATAACCTTCATTGTAACTTCCCTGATTTTTAATATGTGGGTCGTATGCAAGATACAGCTTATAGTCATGTATACTTCCTTCTAATGCTTCAAACTTTGCTTTCATTATCAGAGAATTGCGTTTTACATCTGTAAATATTTCTTTTGTTATCCTATACCTTCCTTTTTTATCTGTATTGACTAGCTTATAACCTAATGACTTATCGGTAAACTTCTCTACCTTGCTTATTGCATCCTTTGTTTCATCTGAGACAAACGATTTCCCATCAGTCACAATAAATTTAATTTCTTTTACATCTGCTGTATCTATCGTTGGATAGTACACCTCTGATATGGCGCCATTTGCCAGCGTAAACCAAACTTTTGATACGTAATTATTTGCTGTACCGACACCCTGTTTTTGAGCACTGGCCCATGTATCTTCTTCACCAGGTCCATTTACTGCGCTAATATTATTAAATCTATCTATTTTGATACTTGACACATTGTTGGAACATCCGCTTAAAACACTGGATGCCAGCACTAGTAAAGGTAAATATTTAATAAGTTTACTGCTCATCATATCGCCTCCTTTTATTATTTTACATTATCATCCTGGTTTGTGCAACCGTTTTTCATATTTATAAATAAAAAATAGGGGCATAATGCCCCCACAGTACAATCGGCTACCCTTACCATTATAACCAACTTATTCAATTATATTCATCTTCTGAAGAAAAATCTTATACTGCCGCCTCTTGCTATGTTTGCAACATATCTTTTAAGCAATTTCTTAGCGATCGCCATAACATTTATTAAGCATTTCATATACATGAGGTAAAACTTTTTTAATATTTACAGGCTTTTTATCTAGTGTAGTAAATGGATGCTCCGTCATTCCTTGTGCCAAAAGCCTATTGTTATTTTCTCTTATGATATCATAGGCAAACCTTATTCTGGTGCCTTTTAAAAAATCGATCCTAGTCCTGATAATAATGACATCATCGTACTCTGCAGACCAAATATACTTGCAGTTTGTTTCTATTACAGGTAGCATAATTTTATTATCTTCAAGTTCCTTATATGTCATACCTAAAGAACGGAAAAATTCTGTTCTACCTATTTCAAACCAATTTAGATAATTGGCATAATACACTATGCCCATCTTATCTGTTTCACCATAGCGGACCCGAATCTTAGCATCATATGTATACATAAATTTTCACCTCAAAAAAGTAAGACAAGAAGATGTCTTCCTGTCTATTTTATATTTACTATTCCCTTATACACTAAGCCTCTCGCTGCATCAAGCGTAACAGTCATGCCGTCTTTCAGTTTTGCAGTAACTCCTTCACATCCTACAATTACAGGTATCCCATAATTGAGCCCTACAATTGCTGCATGTGATGTAAGGCCTCCTTCTTCAGTTATTATCGCCGACGCCTTCTCTATTATAGGCATATAATCTCTTTCTGTTTTTTGTGCAACGATAATATCTCCTTCTCTAAATTTATCCTTATCTTTATATGGATCGCGAATGATAGAGACAACACCACTTATTGATTTTGTACCTATACCCGTTCCTTTTACTATCACATCGCCGACTATATGAACCTTTAACATATTTGTTGTACCTGTCGTAGCAACTGGTATTCCTGCAGAGATTACAACAATGTCACCATTCCGAATTAGACCTTCGTTAAGAGCGGTATTTACCGAAACTTCTATCATTTCATCTGTAGAGTTAACTTCTTGTGATATCAAAGGATGTACACCCCATACAATGCTAAGCCTTCTCGCCACATCTTTGTTTGGTGTCACCGCTATTATAGGAGCTGACGGTCTGTATTTAGATACCATTCTTGCTGTGTAACCTGATATTGTAGATGTAATAATAGCAGTTGCACCTATATCTCTTGCAGTTGTACATGTTGCATGGCTTATAGCATTTGTCATAGAAATATTGTAGTCCACATTCTTGTCCAAATTTTCTTTGTAATTTATATACGTCTCTATTTTTTCAGCTATCTTTGACATCGTCTTAAAAGCTTCTACAGGGTATTTCCCTTGAGCCGTTTCGCCAGATAACATTATAGCGTCCGTACCATCCAATATAGCATTTGCTACATCTGTAACTTCTGCTCTTGTAGGTCTTGGATTTCTTATCATAGAATCAAGCATTTGAGTGGCTGTGACAACTGGCTTACCTGCTTTATTGCACTTCTCAATTATTCTTTTTTGAACTATTGGTATTTCTTCTATTGGTATTTCTACACCTAAATCTCCACGGGCAACCATTATGCCATCTGAAACTTTTATAATCTCGTCTATATTTTCTACACCCTCACGATTTTCTATCTTAGAGATGATGAGTATGTGACCTGCATCGTTATCTTCTAATAGCCTTCTTATAGCAATTACATCTGCTGCTTTTCTCACGAAAGAGGCGGCTATCATATCAATGCCCTTTTTTATTCCAAACTCTATGTCGTCTACGTCTTTTTGCGTGATAGCAGGTAAGTTCAACTTGGTTCCAGGTACATTTACACCTTTATGATCTCCAATCGTTCCAGAATTCTCAACTGTACATATTATGTCTTCGCCTTTTACATCATTGACTTTTAAAGATACCAACCCATCATCGATCAATATGCGAGAACCTCTTTCAACATCTTGAGGAAGTCCTTTATATGTCACCGAACAAATAGTATCATCGCCTTCAATATCCCTAGAGGTTATCGTAAACGTCTGTCCCTCTTTTAGCTCAGCAACTCCATTTTTAAATTTCCCAGTTCTTATTTCCGGTCCCTTTGTATCAAGCATAATAGCAATCGGCAGCTGAAGCTCTTCTCTAATCTTTTTTATATTGTCTATTCTGCTTCCATGTTCTTCATGATCGCCATGAGAAAAATTTAATCTGCAAATATTTAGGCCACTTTCAATTAGTTCTCTCAGTATTTCATATTTTTCACTTGCAGGACCTATTGTGCATATTATCTTAGTTCTACGCATATCTTCACTCCCTAGATTGATAATATTTTGCTAAGTTCATATAACTTAAAGTTGAACTCTTTTCTCATAGCTAATGCAGTGTCAATATCATCATCAACTATTTGATTGTTTCTTATGCTGATTATCCTCTGTGATTTATTCTCCAATAGAAGCTCAACAGCTCTGGAACCCATTTGACTTGCAATAATTCTATCCATAACCGATGGTGCACCGCCTCTTTGTATATGTCCTAGTGTAGTATGTCTCAAATCCAGCTTAGGAAGCCTTTCTTGAATCATCTTTGATAACTCTAATCCGCTCATTACTCCTTCTGCCAATACAATTATGTGATGCAATTTACCTCTCTTAATACCATACGATATTTTGTCGCAGACCTCGTCGATATCAAATTTTACTTCAGGTATTATAATGATTTCTGCCCCACCAGCAAGTCCTGCATAAAGTGCTATGTATCCAGCATTTCTCCCCATTACCTCAATGATATTGGCTCTTTCATGTGATGTAGCTGTATCTCTAATCTTATTTATAGCATCTATCGCAGTGTTACACGCTGTGTCAAAACCAATTGTATAGTCAGTACATGGTATGTCGTTGTCAATAGTACCTGGTATTCCAATAGTATTGACTCCATGCTCATTGCTTAACAATTGTGCCCCTCTGAAAGAACCATCGCCACCAATGATTACAAGTCCTTCAATTCCATGTTTTTTTAGAACTTCTGCAGCTTTAGCTCTACCTTCTTTTGTTTTAAACTCAGCACTTCTGGCTGTTCGAAGTATTGTGCCACCCCTCTGTATAATATCACCTACAGATGACAATGTCATGTCTTCTATTTCATCGTCAATAAGTCCTTGATATCCTCTCATGATGCCTTTAACTGTGAGTCCATTGTATATACCGCATCTTACAACTGCCCTTATTGCGGCATTCATGCCTGGCGCATCTCCACCACTTGTTAATACTCCTATAGTTTTCATAATATATCCTCCTTACCAACCGGGTCCTATTGCGTCCCATTTTATTAAAAGTTCCCCTTGTAAGGGGCAATTAAAGACCATATTCAATAATAGTATTTTGTGCGTCTTGTGCTTCTGAATTGGGAACCATAACCTCGCAATATCCTTCACTATTATCTACATTTTTTTTTAGAGGTTTTAATTTTACTAAAAAGCCTTCCTTTGTCAGTATATCTTTGACCTTTTCAGCAATCTCCATGCTGTGCGCCATGTATATAACAGTCCACATAAAAAGGCCTCCTTGATTATTCTAACTACTATTTTAATTTATTTTTTGTATAATATCAATATATATTTATGTATTATACAATTTTAACATTTTCTTTTCCAAGTATACTGACAAGCTCATCTAAAAGCTCATTCGTTCCATTTACCCACAAATCTTTTTTGGCAGCAAGGCTTTTATTCGTGTATTTTATAAATACGGGAATATTTCCTCTATACCTTGATAAAACTCCCTTAATCTTTTCAATATCTTTTTGTTCTTTTACATTAAGCCACAGTTTTTCTCTAACTTTGTGGGTAAGTGGCTCAATTTCGTCACATAAAATTTTCGGCTCTTCTTCTTCTTTTAAACTGACCTTGCCTTTTATTATCACAGGTAAGTCTTCCCTCAAAAATTTTGAATACCTTTCATATATTGTAGGAAATACGATAACATCTATCGTCCCATACAAATCTTCCAGGTTTACAAATGCCATCATATTATTGTTTTTTGTAAATTTTATTTTTTTGCTTTCGATTATTCCAGCTAAAACCACATCTTGATTATCAAAAATCGATTTTTTTACAAATGTGTCATCGCCGTTTTTCAAATCCCGGGTCGTACAATTTGCTACTCTTTGAATGTCTTCTTGAAATTCATCAAGGGGATGTCCGCTTATGTATAGTCCCATCGTTTCTTTTTCCATTGAAAGTATCATGTCTTGAGAAAATTCTTTAATATCAGGAAGTGAATAGTTAACTTCATTTCTTTCGATTTCGCTCCCGAATAATGACATTTGTCCCTTTATATTTCTCTCTCTGTTTTTATGTATGCTGTCCATAATATCTTCATAAACAGCAAGCAATTGTGATCTATATACACCAAATGAATCAAATGCACCTGCTTTAATTAGGCTTTCAACAGCCTTTTTATTTAACTGCATATCATCTATTCTTTCAAAAAAATCTACAATTGATATGTATCTGCCATTCTTTTTTCTGTCCTCTACAATCTCTAATGTTGCATTTAATCCAACATTTTTCACAGCTGCAAGCCCAAACCTTATTTTTCCGTTTACAACGCTGAAATGGGAATAGCTTTCATTTATGTCTGGCGGCAATACTTGTATGCCCATCTTCTTTAAAACTTGAACATAGAAAGCTACTTTATCTGTATTATCAACAAAGCTATTTAATAAAGCAGCCATAAATTCCACTGGATAATACCTCTTCAAATAGGCTGTTTGAAATGCTACAACAGCATAAGCAGCTGCATGTGATTTATTAAATGCGTAATTGGCAAAATCAATCATCTCATCAAAAAGCCTATTAGCAGTCGCCTCATCGACACCTTTATTTATGGCCCCAGGCACTACATAGTTTCCGCTTTCATCCTTTATTCCATATATAAAGTTTTTTCTCTCTTCCTCCATAACCTTCATTTTTTTCTTTGCCATGGCACGGCGGACTAAATCAGACCTTCCTAGTGAGTACCCTGCAAGATCCCTTACAATTTGCATAACCTGTTCTTGATATACCATACAGCCGTAAGTAACGTCAAGTATTGGCTTTAGTAGAGGATGCTCGTATTTTATGTTTTCAGGATGATTTTTATTCTCAATATATCTAGGTATTTGATCCATAGGACCAGGTCTGTATAGAGATATCCCTGCTATTATGTCTTCAAGTTTTTCTGGCTTCAACTCTGTCATAAATTGCTTCATTCCAGACGATTCAAGTTGGAAAACACCTTCCGTATCGCCTTTGCTTATTAACGCGTAGACTTCTTTATCTTCAAAGTCTATATTATCAATATCTACATCTATACTTCGAGTTTCTTTTATGATGTTTAATGTATCTCTAATAACTGTTAGAGTTCTTAAACCCAAAAAATCCATCTTTAATAGACCCAATTCTTCCAGAGTCGTCATTGTAAACTGTGTAACAATAGATCCTTCATTCTTTTGCAAAGGTACATATTTTACAAGTGGTTCACTAGATATGACGACACCTGCTGCATGGGTTGAAGCATGTCTTGGAAGTCCCTCAAGAGATCTGGATATTTCTATTAACTGCCTTATCTTTTCATCATTTTCATACTTTTCTTTTAGCTCTGGATTTAATCCGATTGCCTTATCTATAGTCATTCCCGGTTCGAAAGGTATCATTTTTGCAATGGCATCAACTTCAGCGTATGGAAAATTTAATGCTCGCCCTACATCTCTGATTGCTGCTCTGGCAGCCATTGTACCAAATGTGATTATCTGTGCCACTTTATCTTCGCCATACTTTTTTACAACATAATCAATTACTTCCTGTCTTCTCTCATAACAAAAATCAGAATCTATATCAGGCATGCTGACTCTCTCTGGATTTAAAAATCTTTCAAAAAGCAAGTTGTATTTTATGGGATCTATCTTTGTTATCCCAAGGCAGTATGCCACAAGGCTTCCAGCAGCAGAACCTCTGCCAGGCCCCGTCATAATACCATTATCGCGGGCAAATTTTATAAAATCCCACACGATAAGAAAATAGTCAACATATCCCATCTTTTCTATGACAGATAATTCGTAATTAAGCCTTTCAATTACCTCTTTGCTTGGATTCGCATATCTTTTATTAACCCCTTCAATGCAAAGCTTCCGTAGGTATTCCGCCGATGTCATGCCGTTTGGAACGTCGTACTTAGGCAGTTTAGTCTTATTAAATTCAAATTCCAAATTGCACATTTCCGCTATCTTTTCAGTATTTTCCAGAGCTTCTCTGCAATATGAAAACATCTCATACATTTCATCTGATGACTTTAAGTAAAATTCATCAGTTGGAAATGACATTCTATCAGCATCATCCATATTTTTGCCTGTCTGTATGCATAATAAAACTTCATGTGCCATGTGGTCATCTCTATCAAGATAGTGCACATCGTTTGTTGCAACAATGGGTATATCCAGCTCTTTTGATAACTTTATTAATTCAGAATTTACTTTTTCTTGTTCACTTAAGCCGTGATACTGAAGCTCTAAATAAAAATTGCCTTTTCCAAAAATAGAATTGTATAAAATAGCTGTATCTTTAGCTTTTTCATAATCATCTGAGAGAAGATATGACGGAATTTCCCCACCCAGGCAAGAGCTTAGTGCAATTAATCCTTCACTATGATTTTTCAGGTACTCATGGTCAACTCTAGGTTTGTAATAAAATCCATCAATAGATGCCTTCGATACAATCTTCATTAAATTTTCATATCCAGTCATATTTTTACACAACAATATTAAATGGTAGTTCAAGTTATCTATGCCATACTCTTTGTCATACAATGACCTTGGAGCAACGTAAATTTCACATCCAATTATAGGCTTAATCCCTTGAGATTTTGCCTCTTTGTAAAATTCTATAGCACCATACATAACTCCATGGTCTGTAATAGCGATAGAATCCATATCTAATTCTTTTGCTCTTTTAACTAGTTCTTTTATTCTACAAGAACCATCAAGAAGGCTATATTCACTGTGAACATGCAAATGTACAAACATGTCAATCACCTTAAAATAATTTCTTGTTTTTTAAAAGCCTCAATGACATTAATGCTTTAGCAATCATTGTCCCATCGTATATGACAGATATCTCAACTTTGCAAAAGTTACCGCTGTAATCAATTGTTGTAGTATTTACTTCGATACTTTTCTCTGTTTGAAGAGGTCTTATAAAATAAACTAAAAAATTATCAACAACAGCATCAAATCTTTTATTTCTTGTCACTGATGATACACCACATTCACACATAAGCATCATAAGCGCACTGCTGCTGACAGTTCCCAATTGATTTACCATCTTCTGCGGTATCGTGCCAAAAAACTTCATACCGTCTTGAATTTTCTCGGCTCGAAAATCCTTTAACAATGTATCATTTATAGTTTCTTCAATCTGAGGCTGCTTTGCCATGTATTGCAATGCCTTTATAACATCTTCTCGGCTTATAATGCCTACAAGCTCTTTATTATTTGTAACAGGTAAAACTTCTATATTCCACCATATCATTAAATGTGCAGCAAAAGCTACAGTTGTCGTCTCTGTTACATATATGGGGTTTTTGGACATTATGTCTCCAATTTTATCACCTTCATCAGCTTTGGCTACCTCTCTTGATGTGACTATACCCACCAAAGCTCCGCTATCGTCAACAACCGGATACCTTGTATGGCTTGTCTTGTTTAATAACATTTTCCAATCCTTAACAGTCTGCTTCGTCGTCATATAAATGGGATTTGTAGACATGATATTATTTACCAGAAGTATTCTCTTCTTTGTCATTCTTTCATTAATTGCCTTATTTATCAATGTGGCAACCGTGAAAGTATCATAGGTAGTTGAAATCAGAGGTAGTGAAAGTTGATTTGCCAGATTTTTTACTTCATCTTTAGCATCAAATCCGCCAGTTATCAAAACAGCTGCACCCGCTTTTAATGCAGCTATCTGTGCATTATCTCTGTTTCCAAGAATTGTTAAATCACCAGGCTGAATATATTTAACCATTTCTTCGATTGTCATGGCACCTATCAAAAACTTATGAAGCTCAATATCAAGCCCATTTTCGCCTCCCAGCACAACTCCATCAACCACATTCTTTACCTCTTCATACGTAAGCCTATCAATCTGTTTATTTTTTGGCTTCGTCCTTATTGTTCCAGCTCTGGGAATAGTAGTTACAATATACATACTTTCTGCATCTTTTATGGCTTTATATGCTGTACCCTCACTAATCTTTAAAGCCTGAGCTAGACTTCTGACTGATATTTTTGTACCTTCTGGCAGGCTTTTAAGATATTCCAGTACTCTTTCATTTTTAGTCATAAAAAAATCATCCTTCATACAAAAAAGGTTTCCTAAGAAACCTTTTTTTAGATTATTCTTCTCCAAATTTTGAATCAATTAAGTCCACAAGAGCCTTTATAGCTTCCTGCTCATCGCTACCATCAGCTATAAGTTTTACTGTATTCCCTTGTGCAACACCTAATGACATAATACCCATGATGCTCTTAGCATTCACCTTTTTATTTTCTTTTTCCACCCAAATCTGTGAAGAAAATTTGCTAGCTGCTTGTACAAATAAAGCTGCCGGTCTTGCATGAAGACCTGTCTTATTTTTAATTTCTACTGTCTTTTCAGTCATAGTTATTGACTCTCCTCTCTTTTAATTTTGATACTATTTCTTCAATTTTTCTTAATCTATGATTTACTCCTGATTTTCCAACAGGAGGATCTAGCATTTGTCCCAATTCTTTTAAACTTATATCCGGATATTTGAGCCTTTTTATTGCAATCTCTTTTAAATTGTCAGGGAGATAATTCAATCCAACGCTATCTTTAATATAATTTATATTCTCAATCTGCCTCAATGATGCATTAATTGTCTTTGTAAGATTTGCGGTTTCGCAATTAACAAGCCTGTTTACATTATTCCTAATATCTTTATATACGCGTATATTTTCTAATTTCAATAAGGAACTATGCGCACCCATTATATTTAGCACATCTACTATTTGTTCTCCCTCTTTTAAGTATACTACATAATTATTTTTTCTTGCAATAATTTTTGAATGCAAATGATAATTATTTATTAATTTACTTAAATCTTTGGCATGATCCATATTGTGGGTTATAAATTCCATATGATATGCCTTTTCTGGATCACTTATTGAACCACCTCCAAGAAAAGCACCTCTAACATAAGCTTTCTTGCAACACTTTTTGCTTATCAAGCTTTTCTCAATGCCGTAATTAAGCTTAATGCCTTCGCTGTCATGCTTTATAAGTCCGACTTCTTTTAAGATATTTTCCGCAGCCGTCTTATCAGACACCAAAATAAGATAACTTAAAGATTTTTTTAATTGACTGTTTCTTCTCACCATCACCTCTGCTACAACATTAAATATATCTTTTAAAAATTTAAATACCAATCTTGCAACAGAAGCATTTTCAGTGACAAGGCTAAGACTAATTCTTTGATGTCCATATATAGATATTACGCCTATGGTTCTTATCAAAGCAGCAAGTTCAGCTAACTTACAGCACCTTTCCTCAGGATATATCCTTGATAGCTCATTTTTTGTGATAGATGAAAAGGACATATAATTCACCTCACATAGTCCTAAATCTATTATACTACATAATTTTAAAAAAACTCCTATAAATTTTATAGGAGTTCAAAAATAATTTATGAATTTAATTTCCTAATTTCCCAGTCTAGATAATCCTTGGAAGTCTTCCAATCAAATTTTTCTTTTGATGAAAGCCACTCTTTAAATTCTTTATAATCTTTCCATTCCTCGTATTCGCCTAGTTCATTTAATTTTTTTGCAGTCAAGAATCTGAAAATATCAAGGCTTCCATACAGCTTTTCGTATTCTTTGTAATACTGATAATCTCTTCCGTATCTTGCATTTGCCTCCATACTCTCACCCCAATTACAATATGGAACAAATATGGCATATATCCATATTTTTAAATATATATACTGTATATTATTCAGGAAGCCGAATTATGGTTACTTTAATATATATGCGCTATTAGGCTCCAATATCGCATATTTATCATCTAATTGATAAGAGCTCATGTCAAGAATCTCTTCTTTATTTTTAAAGTATTGGCTCGGAACTTTTAAACTCCTATCGCTGTTATTTATAACGATCGTTGTAATTTTATGGCCATATCTCCTTTCAAATGCAATAACCGAGTCTTTCGCATACAAAGTCTTTATATCACCATATCTCAGCTCTTCGCTATTTTTTCTTATAGATATTAATTTTTTGTAAAAATTATAAATATCTTTGTTTTGATTATTTTCATCCCATATCATACACCTTCTGCAATCCGGATCGACTCCACCTATCATACCAACTTCATCTCCATAATATATATATGGTATACCAGGATATGTAAATTGAAATACAACCGCCAACTTCATTCTAGATATATTTTCATCAGCCATCGTCAGAAACCGCTCAGTATCATGACTATCTATTAAGTTTAGCATACATTCATTAACTTTTTTCATATGCCTCATCAGATTTTCTGTCAAAATTGTATTGAATTTTGAAGCACTGATACTTCTTTTTGCAAAAAATTCTGTCAAAGCATTTTTAAAGGGATAATTCATTACACCATCAAATTGATCACCTCTAAGCCAAGGGGATGCATCATGCATAACCTCGCCAATTATAATTGCATCAGGTTTCACACTTTTTACTGTTTCTCTGAAATCCCTCCAAAAGCTATGGTCTATTTCATTTGCTACATCTAATCTCCATCCATCTATATCAACTTCTTGCAACCAGTATTTAGCTACATCCAATAGATATTTCTTTACTTCTGGATTTTTTGTCATTAATTTTGGCATTCTCCATTCATGATCACTAAAAACTTCATAGTTGCATTCGTCACCTGTCTTTATAGGATAATCATATATATTGAACCAATCCCAATATTTAGAATTACGACCGTTTTTAACTACATCCTGAAATGCAAAAAATTCATATCCGCAGTGATTAAAAACTGCATCAAAAATTACCTTTATACCATTTTCGTGACATTTTTTTACTAATGTTTTTGCAGTCTCAAGATCTCCAAAATGTGGATCTATTGTGTAATAGTCCGTCGTATTGTATTTATGATTTGTTGGTGACAAAAATATAGGTGTTAAATATATAGCATTAATTCCAAGATCTTTTAAATAATCAATTTTATCAATTATGCCTTGTAAATCGCCTCCAAAAAATGTATCTACGCCTGGTTTTTCACCCCATATTGCTACATTATCCGGATCATTTGACTTATCGCCATTGAAAAATCTTTCAGGAAAAATTTGATATATAATGCAATCGTTTGTCCATGAGGGTGAAAAAAAGATGTCTTTTTCGCATATATATGGAAACTGAAAATAACCATAGTAGTTAGCAGGCAGCTTCACGTCAAAAAATCCACTCTCTGTGTAGTATAATTTTTCACCATCACGTGAAACTAAATAAAAATAATAAGCAAATTTCTTTTTTAATTTCAATGTGGTTTCAAAATAATCGAATAACTCATCACTATGTGAAAGATACATCTGCTTAACCTTAAATTTGCTTTTCCATTCATATCTGTCTCTGTAAAAAACGTACGCTCTTTTAATATCATGAGACGCTGCTTTTAGCACTATATGTAATTCATCTCTGTTTAGAGGATAAGCAAATGGAATATCGCTTTTGTGAAACACTGCTTGTCTTAACATTAAAATACCCCTTTCTCATTTTTCTAATTTGACGGTGACAGGCGCTGGAATATCGATGTGTGGTATTTCTTGTCCGTCTACTGTTATTTTAGCATCCGGAGGATTTCCCATCAAGATTTCTATATTGTTTTTCACATCAAAAGTTTTAGTCATACCTGACGTCATTAAGTATTGATAAGTACTCGCTCCATCTACTTTTACACTAACCCAGCACTTTTGCCCCGGTATTGATAGGTCAACTTTGTACGAATCTCCTGCAGGTACAACTTTATAGTCCACTTCACTTTTTGTGCTATTTATCACGCTAAACGTCGTCGTTTTTACATTATTGTTGTATACATCATTAGACGTTGTATTATTTTTATTATCTGGTGCTTTTGACGTTGTATCTTTACTGCTTTGTGTCGTATCTGGAAGCGGAGCTAAGCCTCTATTGATTTGATTAACCATATAATAAATGCCAAATGCGAAAAGACATACTACTATAACTCCAATAAAAGGCTTAACTAGCTTTCTTAAAGATTCGAATATATCAAAAGCCTTTTTCTCTTCGATATCCGGCTTTACATATTGTCTCTCTTCTTCTTTATCTTTCTCATCTTCAAAAAGATAGCTGTACTTATTAAGCAGCTCATACGGATCAATGCCAACCGCTTCAGCATAACTTTTTACAAAACCCTTTGCATAAACTAAAGCAGGCATAACCCCAAAATCACCATCTTCTATCGCTTTCAAATATTTTGTACGAATTTTAGTAATCTCTTGAAGATCGTCAAGTGTCATACCTTTTTTTAACCTTGCATTTTTAAGTATATCGCCAAGTTCATTCATAAAAAATCACCTCATCGTCGATCTTCCATTAACTAATTTATCTTTTTATATACAAATATAAGTATACCAATAATTTATAATTTTTTCGATATCCAGAAAAAAAATTTAAGAATTTTTTTATATTTTACTTTAATGCATTGATTTTTTGCCTTTCTAACAAGTCCTTAAATGCTTCTAGTCTTGTCTGATATCCTGCTTCTCCTGTTTTTTCATCATAACTTAAAGACATGACAGGAATATTTTTATCATTGCTGATTTTAGCGATTATACTTTCTGCCACGATCTCAGGGGTGCAAGTAAATGGAAAAATTTGTATTATTCCGTCATAATTTTTTTCAGCATACTTTACAGTATTTGCTACTGTATTTAAGCCATGTCCACCTATGTCCCTTTCCAAATATCCATGAACATATCTTTTAAATTCTAATTTTTGAGGTAATTTAAAAGCACTGTTAATCAAATAATCAGAGAGATAATCTGTCTTAGTAACTTCTATGCCAAGTTCATTTAATGATTTGCATATATCCATGTTTGAAAAAGGCTCTAGCATGAGGTAGATTTCACCTACTAAAGCAATTTTTAATTGGATGTCTCTTTTTACATTTGCATTTTGTTTTATCTTTTCTACACCTTCTCTGTATATATAATCTAATTCCTTTTTATTTTTGGCATATTTAAGTCCTTCAACATATTTTTCATAAATTTTAGTCGTAACTCCTATTTTATCTTCATGGGCTCTTAAAATCAAAAGATGTTTTTCTAAATTGTCAGCAGCAATCATTTTTTGTACTGCGAAAATAAAGGCTTTCAAAGCATCCTTCCAATAAACTCCGGGGAAATATCCTGAAAGTTCCTTCAAAAAATCAATCAATCTTCCATGAGGTGGATCGAGTATTATCATTTTAAAATCATATCCCAGATCAATCAATGTCTCTTTTTGAACTTGCCCATAGTAGCCGAACCTACAAGGGCCAACACCACCCAACATTATTATAGTATCAGCACCTTTCTCAAGGGCCTCAATGAAATTTCCAAGATTTATTTTATAAGGAAGGCAGGCAAATTCTGGCGAATATTTAACGCCAATTGATAGTGTTTTATTTGTTACAGGCGGTGGTTCCACAACTTCTATATTAATTCCTTCAAACATCGTCTTTAAAATCATATTCAATGATCCCATATGAGGATATGTTATCTTCATATTGTAATCTCTCCTTTTCGCCATCTTAATAAATCAATAAATGCCTCAAGCCTTGTAGTTATGCCAGCTTCGCCTGTATGCTCATCAATAGTAAGAGACATGTAAGGAATTTTTCCATCTCTTTTATAATCCCTTTCAAGAAGGTCATCCGTTAGTGAATCAGGTCCACATCCGAATGCAGAAACTGATATTACTCCATCGATATCTCTATTTTCAATAAAATATTTACCTGCACCTAAAATATCTCTTCCATACGTCCAGAATAAATCTTTTTGTAGTTTACTTGCACCTAATTCAATTTTATCTCTGTCTAACATACATGTCGTAAAAACATTTGCCCCCATATTTCTTAATCTATCTATTATACCCATGCAGATGTAATCATCCATAATATCATACGAATGTGCCAGCAACGCTATTTTTAAATTTCCATTTAATTTTACATCTACACTGTTTTCTTCAATAGCTTTTATCGCTTCTGTATTTGACAATCCTCTTCTCATGACGCTTTCAAACTTTTTTTGCATTTCTATTGATTTAAGATATGCATCATAAATCTTTTTCGAATCATTAACAAATTTCTTTCCTACCCTTAAAATTTCCCTTTTCATGGTATCATCACCACGATAATAATCGATTTTCATATCAATTATTTCAGGTAAATTTGTAACCAAATTTTTTACTAAATCAGGAAGCCCTAAAAATTTTGAACATAGATATCTGCGTTTTTCGATGCTTACAACTCTCGGTATAAATATATAATCAACGCCTTTTTCTTTCAAATCGATCACATGTCCAACAAATATTTTAACAGGTAAACATGTTTCGTCAACACAGCTTTTAACTCCATCATCTACTATTTTTTTACATGTGTTACATGATGTAATAACTTCTGCTCCTAGTTCCTCAAAAAAAGTCTTCCACATAGGATAAAAATTATAGTATAAAAGCGCTTTTGGAATACCTACTATTTTTCCCATCGCTAACCTCCAATTTTTATTTTATTTATTCACACATAATATTATTTTTACCGTTGCGAGGCAATTATATACAAAAAAGCACTAGAATATATTCCAGTGCTTACATTTTGTTCCATGTGTAACATTTTATGATCCTAAAAATCATCATTAACCTTTAACTGCTCCAGCTGCAAGTCCTTGCTGCAAATACCTCTGCAGTGCCATAAATATTATGACAAGTGGCAGTGATGCAACAACAGATGCTGCTGCAAACAATGTCCAGTGAGCTGAAAACTGGTTATTTATAAAGCGCTGCAGTCCAAGAGCAACTGTATAGCTTTCAGGAGATTTTAAGACTGCACTTGATAATATAAATTCGCTGTATGTGCCAATAAAGCTAAATAAAAATATAACCACAAGCATTGGAGCAGTAAGAGGCAATATAATCCTTACAAATATCTGCCAATATGAGGCTCCATCTACCAATGCTGCTTCATCAAGCTCTTTTGGCAGTCCATCGATATATCCTTTCAAAAGCCAGATATTAAATGCACTTCCACCTGCTAATACTAACATAAATACATAAAGATTATCAAGTAAATCTAATTTTGCCAATATACCATAAATTGCTGGTAACGACATAAAAGTAGGAAACATCTGTAATATTAAAAGTGTCATTAATCCATTTTTTCTTCCAACAAATTTCATCCTACTAAAAGCATATGATGAAGTAGAGGTCAATATTGACTGTATAATTGCAACACCAAAACACAGAATTAAACTATTTTTTATCCACGTCAAAAGTTGCGTTTTCTGAAATAAGTCTATATAATTCTGAAAACTTATTCGTCTTGGGAATATAGTTCCTGTAAAAAATGCATCTCCAGTGCCAAGTGAAGCACCTACAACCCATGCAACCGGAAACAGAATAACAATTATAAATGCCCATATTATTATTCTGCTAACCCATAAAGTGACTCTTTCATTAGGCCGCATTTTATGATCTGCTCTATGTTTATGCTTAGCACTTCTCTTTGGTATTTTGGCACTTGATGAAATATCCATTTAGTCCACCTCCTCAAATGCATGCGTCATCTTCATGTTGATAAAACTTAATGTGCCCACTATCAAGAATATAATTATGGATAAGGCCGATGCAAGATCATATCTATTAAATTGCATCGTCATCTTATACGCAGAGCTTACCAGAAGATCGGTTGTACCTGCAAATGCAGTATCCGTCCTTGGTGGTCCGCCGCCTGTTATCAAGAATACCGAACCAAAGTTATTAAAATTAAATGCAAAAGATGATATAATAAGCGGTAGCGCAGACGACATAAGCATTGGTATTGTAATAAGTCTTAATTTTTGAAACCAAGTAGCACCATCAAGGTCTGCTACTTCATAAAGTTCTGGCGGTATTGCCTGAAGTCCGCCCAAAGAAGCATTCATCATAAATGGATAGCCCATCCATGCACTTGCTATTAAAATACCGACTTTAGCCCAAAATGGATCAGTCAGCCATGGAATCTTCGCAATGTGAAAATAGCTCAATAACGTATTTATTCCACCGTACTGCTGATTTAAAAGCCCCTGCCATGCAAGTATTGCAATTGTAGACGGCAATGCCCAAGGTATTATAAGTATAGCTCTGTATATATTAGTTTCCCACATGTTCTTATTATTTAATAAAACAGCCAAAAAAAGCCCAATAATATAATTTGCTAATGTTGCAATAAGTGCAAATACAATTGTCCATGCCAATACAGGTAAAAATACTGTCTTTAATGGTCCATTAATGATATCTATAAAATTTTTTATACCAACAAACTGGTATTGTCTAAAATGATTTAAACTAAAGTTAGTAAAAGCAATATATATAGTGTACGCAATAGGTAAAAAACTCAATATTGTCATAGATAATATTGCAGGCGACAAAAATGCATACGGTGTCAATTTATCACGTATCTTTGTTCCTGTTTTCATAGATCATCCTCCTCTATTATAAGTGTAAAGGGGCCAATAGCCCCTTATTTCACTGTTGAGTAGCAATACCCTGCTTTATCTGCTTAACCATATCATTTGCTGCTTTATCAGGTGTTGCTTTTCCGGATGTTACAAGCTGCAGTGCATTACCAGCAGGTGTCCATACAGCCTGCATTTCTGGTATATTAGGCATTGGTTGTGCATTTTTGGCCTGTGTTGCAAATGCATTCATTATCTCGTTATTTTTAACTTCGTCATTTTCTAATGCACTATTTAATACAGGAATTCTGTTACCTGTCTCAAATAATGGTAACGCTGTATTTTCTGCCAAATACTTCAATAGATCCCATGCCTCATCTTGATGCTTTGAGCTAGCACTTACAAATGCAGTTTGGACACCTGCAAAAGTAGGAATTGCCTTGCCATCCAGCGTCGGCATCGGAGCAACTTTAAAATTGACATTTGCTTTTTTAAAACCATCGACATCCCATGGCCCGCCTATATATAATCCTATTTTCCCACTTTGGAAATTCCCTTTAGCCATATCACCTTTAATATCTGCCGGCATAAATTTATCTGTGATTACAAAATCTCTTATCATAGACAAACCTTTTTTAGCGCCATCGTTATTTAATCCAATATCATTTGGATCAAGTTTTCCGCCATTTTGTTTAAAGACATATCCACCATTCGCTGCAATAAAAGCATAGCTATAATAGAAATTATTGACATCATATTGGAATCCAACTTTTTTGCCAAGATCAATTAAGTCTTGCATTGTAGCTGGTGGTGTTTGTACCTTATCTGTATTGTAAAACAAAGCATATGTTTCCATTGCAAGTGGAATTGCATACAATTTTCCATCAAATGAAACTGCATCAATACTCATTGGAACATAGTCTGATTTATTTACTATACCATTTGGCACTTCTGCAAGCAATCCTGCCTTTTGGAAAGTCCCTAGATTATCATTAGCTATACCAAACATTATATCCGGCCCTTTGCCGCTCTGTGCAGCTGTAGAAAATGCCTGGAAATCGCTTTGATCTGCTAATACTTTAACTGTGTTTCCTGTTTCTTTAGCCCATTTGCCAGCTATCTCTTGAACTTTAGCAACCTCAGAATCTGTCAAATGTGACCATACAGTTAATGAAACTGATTCCTTTTTTGTACTATTAGATGATGAATTAGAACTGCTGTTTGAATTGCTGCTGCCACATCCCGTTAGTAATGTTGACATAACTAATACCAAAATAGTAAGAAATGCAAAAATCTTCGTAAACCTCTTCATAAAAGTGCCTCCTCGAATAAAATATTGACATATTCTAAAATAGAATAACGTTGATAATTGTTCTTATCTACACGCCTCCATTTCTATATTATTACAGCAACCGCTTTCCTTTGTTGAGTAAATATTTGAGCGCTTACCTGCAATCGCTTGCGCTCCTTTAATTTTATTTTATAACTTATCTCAACAATTGTCAATAGTTCCTTAAATAATATTTTTATACAAAATAAACACATCACCACCTGATAAAGCCATCGTAACTTAATATCTTGTTATATTTTCTATCATTGCTTCACAGCACCTGCAATTATTGCCGTAACTAATTTCCTCTGCGCCAAGAAGTAGAATATTAAAACCGGCAAGATTGCTATTGTAAGCCCTGCCATACCAAGATTCCATTGTTTCGTATATTGGCTGAAAAAGTAAAATATCATAAGTGGAAGCGTTCTTGATCCTACCTTATTTATTACTAGTGACGGTAGCAGGTAGTCATTCCATATCCACATTATATCTAATACAGCCAGGGTAATAGTCGTTGGACTCAATAGCGGTAAAATGATATTCCAATAAATCCTAAATCTGCTGCACCCGTCAATAAGCGCTGCTTCATCTATCGATGTCGGTATTCCTTTTAAAGCACCGTAATATAAAAATACGCCTAAACTAGATCCAAATCCTAGATACATAAATACAAGACCAGATCTCGTCAATAAATGAAACCTTCCAAATTCAGCTACAAGAGGTATCATAACTGATTGAAATGGAATAAGCATGGCAACAGTAAATACCATGTATATAAAAACGCTGCTTTTCCTTTTCACCCTTTGAAGTGCATATGCTGTCATTGAAGAAAATATAGCTATTATTAAAATGCTAAAAATTGTAATCAACAAAGTATTAGAAAATGCTTCACTTAGATTTAAATTTGAAGCTGCTGTCTTATAGTTATCCAGCATAAGACTGTTCGGCAGAGACAATGTATTTATAAAAAGCTCTTTTTTTGTCTTAAATGAGTTTACAAGTATTATATAAAATGGAGATATCCAAATCAGCGACAGCACAATACCCACTATCGTTAATAAGTATTTTTGAACATTAACTTTTTTCATCACATCTCAACCTCTCTTCTTTGAGTGAAATATACTTGAATAATTGAGATAATAGCAATAATTACAAACATTACTACTGCCTTTGCTTGCCCTACAGCCATCTCCTGAGCTGAAAAAGCAGTCTGGTATATATTAAGCGTAATCATCTGCGTCGTATTTCCCGGTGCGCCCGCTGTAAGTGAAAGGTTTTGGTCAAAAAGTTTAAATGAATTTGATAGTGTAATAAACAAACTTATCGTAAAAGCTGGGGATATCAATGGAAATATAACATTCTTAAATTGTTGCCATGAATTTGCTCCATCTATTTTTGATGCCTCAACTAAATCTGTTGGAATGCTTTCTATATACGCTATATAGATGACCATGACATAACCTATCATCTGCCAAGATGTTACGATTACCAGCCCCCAAAAACCGGTATTAGTAGTTGACAACCATCCGCTAAGCCATCCAATATGTGTAGCATCCGATATTGTTTGAAATACATCTACAAAAATAAAGTTCCAAATAAATCCTAGTATGAGACCACCTATCAGGTTAGGTAGATAAAATGCGGTACGCATAAAATTTCTAGCAAATATTTTTCTCGTAACAAGCATTGCAAGGCTTAATCCTGCAACATTGATTATTATTATACACGCAATTGCAAATTTTGCCGTAAACAATATGGAGTTCCAAAACTCAGTATCATCTTTTAATAGCATGAAATTTTTCAATCCTATAAATAATGGCTGATTTATTCCATTCCAATCCGTAAAAGAATAGTATATTCCAATAATAAATGGTATTAATACGACAATAATCAGTGATAAAAGAGTAGGTGCTATAAATAGCCAGTACCAAATTCCACTTTTTAAAAATTTAGCTTTCTTAACCATTTCCATACCTTCTTTCTTATTTATAAAGTGGGAGAACAAAATATTATTCTCCCACTAATATTTATTTGAAACCGTCTCTAATAATTATTTTCGTGCATCAGCCCAAGCTTGTTTAGCATGATCAATTAATTTATTCCAATCAAGAGAACCATTTACGTATAGTTGTATATCTGCGCCAAGTACGTTTTGTCCCCAATTATTAGGATAGCCCATAAATACCCATCCATATGTCTTTCCTTGACTAGCAGCCACAAATAACTGCATTCCTAATGGATCTGATATGCTATCAGCGCTATACCCATTGTAAGCCGGAACAAATTTGAACTGCTGTGTAACTATTTTCTTACCTTCATCAGAAGTATACAGCCAATCTAAGAAATCTTTAGCAGCTTTTTGAACTTCAGCTGGTTTATTGCTGTTTACTGCCCAATACATTGGAACACCTTCCGGATAGCTGTCCTCTTTATATCCTGGAACTGGATACGGCAGCATTCCTATATCGTTTTCTGCAAAGTTCTTATCAAGTGATTCTAACGTCGGGTATACCCAGTTGCCTTGCTGAATCATTGCTACTTTGCCAGTGCCAAAAAGTTTTTCAACCTGTGTGCTGTAATCAAGGCTTGCTGTAGGCTGTACTGAATATTTATTTTGCAAATCTATCATTTGCTTCATTGCATCTGCATATTTGAATTCTACCGTTTTCGCATTAAATGCCTTCATGACGTCTCCATCAAATTCAGGTGACAAAAATGCATTTGACAAGTGTAAGCCTGTTACCCAGGTCTCTTTTGCTGGGAATGCAAAAACTGCCTCTATTCCTAATTCTTTTTTCTTTGAATCAAGCGTCTTTACAGCATTTACTAGTGCATCAAATGTCTTTATGCTAGATGGATCTATTCCCGCTTTATTAAATATTTGTTTATTATAAATTAACCCATAACCTTCAAGGTCAAATGGCAAACCGTAAATCTTTCCATCCTGTGTAACACCAGTAAGAGTACCATTAATTGCCTCTTTTGCAGCTTTTGTATCGGATAAATCTGCTAACTTCGGTTTCCAAGTTGCAACATCTTGTGGACCGCCTACATTAAATATTGCAGGCTCTGAGCCAGAATTAAATTTTGCTTTAAGTGCTGCGCCATAATCTTGTCCACCGCCGACTGTTTCTAAATTGATTTTAACGTTTGGATTTTCTTTCATATAAGTATTTATCGCGTTTTGAAGAGCATCTTTTATTTCAACTTTAAATTGGAAAATATCTAACGTGACAGATTTGTTTGTTGTCTCTGTCTTACTTTGACTTGTATTATTCTGATCTGTTGACTTACTTCCGCACCCAGAAATCAATACTGAAAAAGCCATTAGAAGTACTAAGAGCAAAGCTATTCCTTTGCCAGAACGACTCATAATAAAACCTCCTATTTATGGTAAGCCAATATTTAATTATTGGCTTATACCATTTTTTATTTTAAACTATAGATGAGAAAAAATGATAACAAATATTACCATCAAATAGATACACTACACCTATGCTAACTGTAGTTGTTCTAAAATTTCATCAATAGGTACTTTATTATTAGCTTGCTCATATAGCCATTGAACACGCTGCTTTTGTACTTCTTTGCGAACCTTTTTTATTCCTTGTCCAAATTTGCAATATTTGTCGTCTGAAGTCGTACAATACATGTATGTCAATGATATAAGCCATAATAATCTATCTATTGATTTTGTTGAGCGTACTTGATACGTATTTAGTCCAAGATTATTCTTTGTCTGTCTAAAGAATATTTCTATAGGCCATCTTTGACTGTAGTAATTTAGAATTGTCTCGGTATCTAATTCAGTATTAGTACAAATAAATGCATGTAGAGCATTCTCATTTTTAAAAGCTTTCTCAGGCCAGCACAATACTACTACAGCATTATCTATGCCATTTAAGGCTCCTTCATAGCGATATACCCAGTAATTAGAACCGTTCACTGTAACGAGGTGAACTTCGTTCTTTTCGATATATTGGGCAAAGTCTTTTATCTGAATTCTAATGCCTTGTGGATAGATAATTCTGTTAGTTTTTAGTGCTCCTATGAAGATGGTATCCTCTTTCAAAATGTGCTTCTATTACTTTTTTGTTTATGTACCATGAATCACATAGTCCATATGCTGGTCCTTTAGGTATTGGAAGCATAGATACCATTTCACATATTCTTTCGATTTTGCTTTTGCCACCTTTTTCATAGCGCTCAATGCAGCAAGGCAATACTACTTTGCCGCAGGATAGCATCATGGTAAGAAGTTGGTGTCCCCAAACTTGTTTCCCTTTTAAATGTGATTGATGGAATCCTGTTGCCTGGATAGTATGTTTAGCCTGTAACGAAGGCTTTGTCTTCTCAGCAATAGTATCATCAAAAATCACAAATATCGGCTTGTTGCTAATTTGGGATAATTCAAATATAATACGAATAACTTCTCGCCTTATAGCTTTCCATGCATACTCTATATTCCAAACACCTTGGCTTAAAAATTTGCCAAAGGTAGTTCTATGGCAATTAGCAAAGCTTAAATTAACTATGTCAGTGACAGTACCACTATAACCCTTTTGAGTGGCAGCAATTATAAATTCTACAATATGGCGAATAACAGGCTTAGAGAAATATAATGCAAAATTTAATTTCATTAAGTACTGGATTATTGATGAATTTTCTGTTATTCTTTTATTATGAGACATTTGCTCCACTCCTATGATTAATATTGTTATAGGGTAACAATATATTAATACCATAGAAGCGAGCATTTGTCTCTATTTTTTATTAAATTTTTTCATGTAAGTTTATTATGTAAATTTGTGCCAGTGAATTTTCTCATCTATAGATATTTTATATCCTTCATCGACAAATGTCAATAGATTTATTTGTTAGGTTTTTTAATTTTTAAAAAATTTTTAAATAACTTATTCACAAAAAGCCATATTTAGTACATTCAAAAAGGATAGATGCAATTTAGCATCATATCCTTTTTGACTTAATGATTTTTAAATGTTTCCACTCTCATCTAGTAAGCCATATATAATGGCAGCCGCTTCTGCTCTTGTAGCAATTCCTTTAGGTGCAAATAGGTTATTCGGTTCGCCATTAATTATGCCTACCTTTATTGCATTGGCTACGACATTCTTAGCCCAATCGCTTATATCCTTGTCATCGTTAAATGTTGTATTGTTTATATTCTCTTCTTTATATGATGTCAACATCTCGTACGCCCTCATGGCTATTGCTGTCATCTCTTCTCGTGTTATGTTGTCATTTGGCCTCATGTTTTTCCCGTCTCCTTCAATTATTCCTGCTTTGTATGCTGCTTCTATTGCATTTGCATACCAGTCTCCACTCTTTACATCGCTAAATTCTCCATTGTATGGCTCTTCTTTTATGTTTAATAGCCTCAGTATCATTGATGCAAATTCTGCTCTTGTGACTGTTTTATTCGGTGCATATTGGGTATCAGTCATTCCTTCTACTATGTGCCTTGATGCTAATACTTCTATGTCATCTTTGGCCCAGTTATTCTTTATGTCATCAAATGTCTTGTCGTATTCTAATGCAGCATACTGTGAGAAGTGGGTTGCGCTAAATGTTATTGTATTATCATCTTCATCTACTTTTCCTCCAACATACTCCCACTTGTTGGTCTCTTCATTGTAGTAGTACACTGCAACTTTTCTTGGATCGTTAGCTTTTGATATATTTAATGTCACTTCTACCGGTTTTGCTAATGCTACATTTCCACTGTCTGATTTAATGCTTATGTCTATCGTATTAGAAAGTGGTACGTAATTTGATACATTTGGTTTTCCATTGTCTTTAACACTTAACGTCACATCGTTCCCTATTTTCGACATATCAATTGAATCTTTCGATAGCAATACTGCTAATACGTAAATTGTTAAATTTTAATTCTATATCTTTATTGTTGTCATTTGCACTGGTCAAAACAGAGGATGGTATAGCCACAACCTTTTCCTTTGCATCCTTCAAGCTTGTTAAATCAATTGTAATAGTTCTTTCCTGTGTCTTGCTTATTTTATCCCTTAATTTTCCTCCATCTATCTTTACAGTCACATTGCTGCTTGAAGTGGTGACACTACCTAAATCAAAAGTTGTAGATCCATTATACCCAACATTGCCATTTGATGACGAACTTCCATTGTTGGTTGATGTACTGCCGTTATCTTTCCCTTGCCTCTTTATATCAATCTCAATGTCTTTGGTAAGTTCAGAAATTCTAGATTCATCATTTCCATATATGATGCCGTCATTTGGTTCAACATGTATTTTAATTGTATTTACACCGTAATTTAAATGAACATCCTTAGTAAATGCCCCATTTTCATCTTGAACAAAACTATCACCATTTATTGTAATTTTAGCACCTTTATACGTATTGCCTTTGATTTCTATTGTATCCGTATTAGAATCGACTGTCATATTGCTACTTGGAGAATATATAAATACCGGAATGTCTCTCCATCTATATACTGTATCATTTATTACCATCTTATTGTTGCCTTGATTTACAATTGTCACTTTCCTATTTGCAGTGAGCTCATTTCCATACTCATCCTTTTCAACTTTATCCCAACTACCTCTTGCATATTTATACTCTATTTGCGTCCCTTCATCAAGTGTCAAAGTAATACTATAGGTATTATCATTTACTTTTTTCATTTGCTGTGAACTTGGATCCCAATTTAAATTTGGGAAGGTACCAGCCAAGTTAACTGCATCTGGTGTATAGTCAGGTACTGTAACATTAAATGTCACTTGTATCGGTACTACATCTGGTTTTATAGTTATCACATTAGACTCTGTTCTATTATATGATGGATCAACAGCAACAACTTTGTATGAATAGGTAGTTCCGTTTATTATACTAGTATCAATATAGTTATAAACATTATTTGATACAGTCGCAATTTTGCTGAATGTCCCACCAGAGGATCTATAGACTTCATAATCGTATATTCCAACATTATCTGTCGATGGACTCCATGTAAGTGATACTCTCGACGATTCTATTCCTGGCTGATTCAAAACGGGTGCTGTTGGCTTTACTAAATCATCTGATGGAACCACATTAAATGACAAAATATCTGTCATCGTCCAATTTTGACCTTGGTCGTCTGAGAACCTCATGGCATATTCCCATTTACCTATTTTATCAGGCGTAAAATTAGCTTTATACTTATCATTATTGCCAGAATCCCCTACATATTCCGCATTAACCCAAATAAAATCATTGTCGCTATCTACACCATAGACGCTGTTATAGACGCTTCCATATACAGAATTGTAAACCGTACTACCAACATACTTATAGCCAAACTGTGCTATCATGTGAGAACCTTGCCCACTATTATTTGTAAGACCGTCTGCCCATACTTCACCAAAAATGTCTTCTGTTGGATTATTGGCACCAATTACATGTCCACCTTTTACTTGTGTCAAATTTCCTGCCCAACCAATCGGATACGATGGATACGCAACAGCATCAATGCTTTTGTCGCTTTCATTTCCTAATTCATCAATCGCTGATATAGAGTATACATATTTTAATCCATTTGTCACAGAGTCATCTTTATATGTCGTGCCACTAACATTTGATGCTATTTTTTCATAAGGCCCTCCTTCTACAGATGAGCGATATATATTGTATCCTGTCGCACCATCAGACGGGGACCATGAAAGTTCTACACTGCCATTGCCAGATTTCACGGTTATATTTGAGGGCACTTGTGGCGCAGTTAAATCTTGTCCAGGATCAGAAATAAGCATAACACCGCCCATCGCTGGTACATCAATAGTTACCTGTCCATCGCTTATTGAGTATGATTTATTGCCATTTATCAAATCTTTAAAAGTAACGCCATTCCTTAAATATTTCGTTGTATCAATAGTAACCTGTTTGTCTACGCTGCTTCTATTTATTGCGACTATTGCAGCACTATCAGCATAAGGACTGCCAAAGGCATCTTTACCATTTATTATTCTTCTTCCAATCGCATATACATCACCTTGCGCATATAGTGTCTCTAAATCACCTGTTTTTAATACCTGATTGTCATTTCTTATGCTTGTAATGTTTTTGAAAAATTCCTGTAATGACGTATCTTCATTGCCCCAAGGGAAAGTCCTCCTATCATCTGGATCTTTACCGCCAGATACACCAGCTTCATCGCCATAATATATATCTGCCATTCCTGGATATCCCATCTGCAATATTGTAGCCAATTTAAGCTTTTGCTCTGCCAAATTTTTTGCATCATCAGAGTTTTCTGTCGGATCAGCCGAATTATACCCAAATACAGTTAATATCCGCATCGTATCATGTGAACTCAACAGGTTCATAGTTGAATAAAATGCAGGAAGTGGATATCTCTCATAAATGTTCATAAGCCTCTGATCAAGCGTCACAGCATCTATAGGATTGTGCTGTCCATTTCCATCATCAAACGGCTTCCCAATTAAAAAATCTATAATATCATTTCTAAACTGATAATTCATAACTGAGTTAAAAGAGTCGCCAAGTAAGTCAGAAGAAGCATCTCCCCAATTTTCTGCAATCATTGGCGCTTCTGGTTTTACTGTATTTATAGCATCTCTAAAGTGCGTCCAAAAATTGTGTGCAACTTCAGTTTCTACATCTAATCTCCAGCCATCTGCACCACCATTTGTATTTCCATCTGGATTGAGCCAGTACTTTGATATTGCATTTTTATCATTGATTATGAAATTAGCCCAGCTAGTAACATTATACTCACTTCCATTCAATGACTTTATAACGGGTAAGCTATCGTATCCCCACCAGTCTTCATAAGTTCCATCAGAATTTATTGTGTACCAATCCCCATATGGAGATTTTGGCTGATCTCCTTGCTTCCACGCTTCATAAGCTCCTAATTCAGGATACTTACTGTATCTATCAAAATATATGCTGTCATCGCTTGTATGGTTAAACACACCATCGAGGATTACTTTTATGCCCTTAGAATGTGCATCTTCCATGAGTTTTTCGAAGTCTTGTGTTGTTCCAAACATTTTATCGATCTTTGTATAATCTGATGTATCATATTTATGATTTGATGGAGACTCAAAAATTGGGTTTAAGTAAATTACTGTAATTCCAAGGCTCTTCAAATAATCAAGTTTATCATCAATACCCTTCAAGTCACCGCCAAAAAAATCATTTGACCAAATGCCATCACCTGTGTAACCTGGGCTACCAGCATTATTCGGATTGTCAGGCAGTTCATTCCAATTATCATGAAACTCTATTGGGTCGTTGCCACGGCTCAATGTTTTTACATGGTCATTTGATGTATCACCATTGTAGAACCTGTCAGGGAATATCTGATACATTACAGCCCCTTTCATCCAATCTGGCGTATCAAAGTTTTTATCGTATACAGTTAATTCAAAGTCCTTGTTTACTGTATCTGTCGCTTTTCCGACCCCACCCAACTGATCATCATTATCACCGTAGTATGCCGTCTTTGTCCCATCTTTTAATATGAAGTAATACCAAATTCGAGTCGGATGGTCAAAACTTAGCTTTATTTCCCAATATTCATAGTTTCCGTCAGAACTTTCACCTATCCTTGTCATAGGTGATTCTGTCCTTGTTTTATTGACATCGTCCCAATAAGATATTCTTGCTGACTCAAGATCATGATTTTTTGCTTGAATCCGCAATGTAACAGTTTGCCCTACTTTTATAGAACCAAAAGGATTCCTAAAGAAAAGATCATGTGTATCGTGTTTCAAATCATCATAATATATATTATTATCTAAACCAGTAAGTGTTGGATTATAATTAGTCCATATATTATGTGTAGATGCATCGTAATAGAATGTTATATCAGTATCGTAAGTAACATTTAGCTGTATGTTAGAACCACCCAGTACACCGTTTGCACCATAGTTTTCATCCCATATAGAACCTAATGTCACTTTATATTCATAGTTTCCTTTTGGTACTTGTGCCGTATATTCATAAACGTTATCAAAATTATAATCTGTCATAATTGCTGTTGATGTTCCAGGATCCCAATCATTACCCGCTCCAATTGCTGATTGAATTGTTCCAACTAGTCTAGGTAATTTGTCATTAGAAATTGGAGTATATTTTGTAGAATCAGTTACAGATTGTGTATTGTAGTCAAACCAAAATGTAACATAAGAATCACTTGTTAGGTTCAGCGTTAGATTTCCTTGAGATGGAACACCTCCCCCATTCCATGAATGATTTAATGCAACTTTATACTGATAGCTACCAGCTTTTAGTTGAGTTGACGTAGTAAATTCATACAGTCCATTTCCTACATACTGCATTATGGTAATGTTACTATCAATATTCCAATTAGAATCACCCAGTTGGTCTTGAAATTCCCCCACGATATTTGCTACAACGCTTGCATTGTCAGCAGCATGTACATTGTGAAATGGCATTGAAGAAAATACTGCTGTCAATACTAAAAAAAAATGAAAGGATAAAGCTTAAATTCTTTTTGCTAAAAACGATTTTAAACAAGGCAATACCTCCCTCTATAAAATTTTTAGATCTTTTTGCTTAATTTTTTTGCTTATTTCATCACCACCTTTATATAATCATTTATGTGTAGCTTAATAAATAATTAGGGGATTTTCCATTATTTCAAATAGATGTGCAATTTTTTGCGCAATCGATTTCTCTTAAATGATATTATAATATGCATGACAAATAATGTCAATATAGTTTTATAATGAATTTCCTATAATAGACATTTTGAAATGAACTTTAAAAAATTTTTATTTCTATTTTCTTTGTATCACATAAGATTTAGGTAAAAATTTTTTATGCCAACTTATAATTTCTCGATAATGTAACTTTTACAAAATAACAAATTGCTATTTTTAAATTGCAACAATTTTTTTATACTAAATCAGTAACTCCATCAATATCTCTGCAAGCTTTTGCTCATCATGCCTTATGTAATTGTTCTTTATGGCCAAGACATCTTTTTCTATCACTTTTATGCCTTTTTCTTTAAAGTCTTCTAAATCATAACTTACAGGTTGTGACATATCTTCTTTATATCTATCTTTATATTCATAAGGAATTTCTTTATTATTGACTAAGACGTAATCAAGAGATTTTAAACCGTGTAAAAAGAGCGCATCAACGTGTGCATTAGCATCGTATCCAATCGTTTCACCAGGCTGCGTCATTATATTGCAAACATATATTTTGATTGCTTTTGATTCTTCTATAGTATCACATATCCCGTTCACCAAAAGGTTTGGTATTATGCTTGTGTATAAGCTTCCCGGGCCTAGAATTATGCCATCTGCATTGAGAATGTCCGATATAGCCTCTTCAACAGGCATGGCATCTTTCGGCTCTAAAAAAACCTTTTCTATTGGGCTGTTTTCCTTTAGCTGCATTTTTGGTATTAAAGATTCTCCACCTATTACTACCCCATTTTTCAACTTGGCCTTTAATTTGACATCATCCAATGTGACAGGCAAAACTTTTCCCGAAACCGCTAAAACTTCACTCATCTTTTTTACAGCTTCTTCAAAGCTGTCTGATATACCATTCATTGCAGCCAAAAATAGATTTCCAAAGCTCTGCCCTTTCAGCATTCCATCTGTAAATCGATATTGTAAAAGTTTTTCCATTGTAGGTTCAGTATTTGCAAGTGCAAGTATACAGTTTCTTATATCACCAGGAGGTAAAATACCCAAATCTTCCCTTAATACTCCAGATCCCCCGCCATCATCTGCAACAGTTACAATGGCCGTAATATTATGTGTATAATGCTTTAATCCCCTAAGCATTGTGGATAGTCCGGTTCCCCCACCTATCACAACAACCTTAGGTCCATTTAAATAGTTGAAATCTCTCATTGTTATACAACCCCTTTTTATCATAAAAAAACAATTTAGAGCCGTGAAAAAGTGAGTCATTCTTCGCCAACATCTCTATGATTTAGGATAACAGTATAATCTCTCTTTTTTAATAATTCATATAGCGCATTAGCAATAGTGATCGATCTATGTTTTCCTCCTGTACAGCCAATAGCTATTACAAGCTGTGATTTTCCTTCCCTTATATAAAACGGCAAGAGAAATTCAATCATGTCTTCCAATTTGTTGAGAAATTGCTTGGCTTCTTCCCACTTCATGACATACTCTCTTACTTTTTTATCATTTCCTGTAAGTGGCCTCAACTCGTCTATATAGTATGGATTTGGTAAAAACCTGACATCAAAGACAAGATCTGCATCAAGCGGTATGCCGTATTTAAAACCAAACGACATAACATTGACAATTATCCCTTTAAATTTTCTTCCTTCAATGAATATATTGTACAATTCTTGTTTAAGCTGCGCCGCTGTTAAATTTGTTGTGTCGATAATGCTATTTGCCATTCTTCTTATTTCAGTCAGCTTTTGCCTTTCATCTTTGATACCACTTATAATCGAGCCGCCATCTGACAAAGGATGCCTTCTCCTCGTCTCCTTAAACCTCTTTATTAAAGCTTCATCAGAAGCTTCTAAAAATATTATTTCATAATCGTATTTGTTCTTCTTTAAATAATCTAGTGCCGAAAAAATATCTTTAAATAATTGTCCGCCACGTAAATCCATGCCAAGAGCAACTTTGTCGATATCTTTTGAACCGTAGAACAAATCAGCTAACTTCGGTATTAAAGCTGGCGGAAAATTATCAATGCAAAAAAACCCAATATCCTCCATCGATTTCAATGCTTGACTCTTTCCAGCACCTGATAATCCTGTTATTATGACAAACCTCATTTGTATCACTCCTCTGCATTTATTATATCTTTTGCTGTAAGACCTGCCTCTCTTGCTATCTCAATCCCTCTGCTAAAATCTCCAACACGTGATGATGTATGGGCATCACTGTCGATGGCGAATTTTGCTCCAACTGATTTTGCGATTCTTACATATTCTACAGTCATGTATCCATGGCTTGAGTTTATTTCAAGCGCAGTTCCTCTTGATTTTGCCGCTAATGCAAGTCTCTTAGTATCTAAGTCGACTTTTGCTCCAGGATGTGTAATAATATTTATCTTGTATTTATTAATTGCCTTAATAATTGCATCGGTATTCTGATCTCTTACTATAGATTTCATAGAACCAAAATATTTGCTGACTGCATTTTTCCCAAACATATGAAGGCAATTATATAGGTCCTTAGGTACAACACCCGTATGATAGCCCATCAGCAATATATCCAAATATTTCATTAAATCATCATCCACATCGATATCTCCATTCAAGCTAATCAAATTAGCTTCCACACCCATTAAAACTCTAATATTGGGGTATTTATCATTCATCCTGTCAATTTCATCTCTAATTTTCTTGTATTCGTGCCTTCTAATACCAAAAAAAATGTGTCCCGGTCCATGATCAGTTATAGCAATTTCTCTAAGTCCCATTTTTATCGCAGCTTTTACGTTGTCTTCGATTGTACCCTTTCCGTGGCTAAATACCGTATGTGTGTGATAGTCAGCAAATAGCTTCATTTTTATGTATTCCTTTCATATAGCTACTTTTCCCCTATTATTTTTACTTCAGTGTGCAAATCAACGCCAAACCTGTCTTTCACAGTTTTTTGTATAAACCTTATGAGGTTTATAACATCTTCTGCAGTCGCATCGCCTTTATTTATAATAAATCCACAGTGCTTTTCAGATACTTGTGCACCGCCGATTGTGTATCCTTGAAGACCGGCATCTTGAATCAATTTTCCAGCATAATACCCTTCAGGTCTTTTAAACACGCTTCCAGCACTTGGATACTCCAGCGGCTGCTTCTTTTTTCTCAAACCGTTCAGTTCATCCATTTTAGCCCTTATGTCTTTATAATTTCCTTTTTTTAAATGTATCCATGCTTTTAAAGCTATCAAGTTGTCTAACTGTATTGCACTGCTTCTGTAAGCAAATTTCATATTTCCATTTTTTATTTCGTATATATTCCCATTTTCATCAATAACTTCAACTTTTTCGATGACATCCTTTATTTCGGTACCATATGCACCTGCATTCATCGTCACAGCTCCACCTAATGTGCCCGGTATCCCACTTGCAAATTCAAAGCCTGTAAGTTCATTGTCAAGAGCTGTATTTGCAATGGCTGAAAGCAATGCGCCAGTCTCTGAGACAATGTACTCACCTTCAACAGATATTTTTCTAATAGCAGTCAGTTTAATCACAACACCCCTTATTCCTCTATCTGAAACTATGACATTTGTTCCATTACCAAGTATAAAATAAGGTATATTTTCATTTCTTATGATATCAAGCACATTTATCAGTTCTTCCCTATTTTGGGGTATCACGAGTACCTCTGCAGGCCCGCCAATCCTAAATGACGTGTGTCTTGACATTAGTTCATTTATATAAATATTCTCTTCTGAAATAGCCTTTTTTAATATTTCAACAATGTTTTTCAATATATCAACTCCCTACATGGATTTACAAGAAAATTATTACATAGTAATATTTTATCAATTATCATTCAGTTTAATTCCAATTTATTGACTCTATCTAAAAGTATATCACTTTTCGTAACCACAAAAAAGAAAAAAAATAGAAGGCTTATTAAGCCTTCTCAAACATTATAGCAGACTTTAAATCTTTTGCTGATGCAGCCCTCAGAGTCATAAACACTAACAACAGCCGTACATTTTTTAATCTTAATCTCGCAATTGCAATCCCTACAAAAATATAGGTTATTGCCTATCTTGCCCACATTAGTGCTTTTGCAATTTGGGCATTCCATATAACTCACCTCACTACTTAGCTGATCTGAACCTCCTCAGCCTTAAGGCGTTTGATACAACTGATACTGAACTGAATGCCATTGCACCCCCTGCTATGGCAGGACTCAAAAGTCCCATAGCAGCAAATGGTATACCTATTGTATTATAGATAAAAGCCCAAAACAGATTCTGGTAGATATTTCTCATCGTCGCTCTGCTTAATTTTATAGCTGTAACTAAACCCATAAGATTTCCGCTAATTAACGTGATATCTGATGTCTCTATAGCTACATCTGTTCCTGTACCGATGGCAATACCTACATCTGATTGTGCTAACGCTGGAGCATCGTTTATGCCATCGCCAACCATTGCAACTATTTTACCCTGTTTTTGTAACTTTATAACTTCTTCTGCCTTATTTTCAGGCAAAACCTCTGCCAAAACATGCTCTATTCCTACTTGCTTTGCAATAGCCTGAGCGGTTCTCTTGTTGTCACCTGTTATCATATATATATCTATGTTTAAAGCTTTCAATTCTTTTATCGCTTTTGCCGAATCCTCTTTAGGAGTATCTGCAACAGCTATTAGGCCTTCCACTTTTTCATTTGATGCTAATATCATTGCTGTTTTGCCTTCATTCTCTAACTGTTCTAATTTGGATTCTATATTAGAAATGTCTATATTATTCTTTTCCATTAACCTTCTATTGCCAAAGTAATATTCTTTTTCGTTAATTATAGCATAAATACCATGGCCTGGTATAGCCTCAAATTTGTTCGGATCCGGCAATTTTTCGTATATTTCCTTTGATTTATTCACAATAGCTTTCCCAAGCGGATGCTCAGAATTTTTTTCAGCAATACCAGATATATACAATATTTCATTATCACTTAAATCGCCTAATGATATTATGTCAGTCACTTCTGGCTCACCTTTAGTTATCGTACCAGTCTTATCAAGTACAATTGCATTAATCTCTTTTGCTTTTTGCAAATATTCGCCACCTTTTATAAGTATGCCATTTTCTGCACCTTTACCTGTACCTACCATAACAGATGTCGGTGTTGCAAGACCTAATGCACAAGGACATGCTATAACAAGTACAGATACTGCACTTATTATACCCGCATTAAAATTTCCTAAAACAAAGTACCATATCAAAAATGTAACCACTGCAATTCCAATGACTACAGGTACAAAAACCCCTGATACCTTATCAGCAATCTCTTGGATAGGTGCTTTTGATCCCTGTGCATCCTCAACCATCTTTATTATCTGTGATAGTACCGTATCTTTCCCAACCTTCGTTGCTTTAAACTTAAAAGTACCTGTCTTGTTTATTGTGGCACCTATTACTTCGTCATTGACATTTTTATCAACAGGAATGGATTCTCCTGTTATCATAGATTCATCTATGGCCGAACTTCCCTCTACAATTACACCGTCTACAGGTATTTTTTCACCTGGCCTTACTACAACTATATCTCCAACTTCTACTTCTTCAATCGGTATATCTATTTCTTCTCCGTTTCTTATGACTCTTGCAGTTTTCGCCTGAAGTCCCATAAGTTTTTTTATTGCTTCAGATGTTTTACCTTTTGCTATAGCTTCAAGCAACTTACCAAGAGTTATAAGCGTTATGATAACTGCCGACGCTTCAAAATACAAGTAATTGTGTATCTCTGACATAGGTTTTGTAAATACATTATACAAGCTATAAAAATATGCTG
This sequence comes from Thermoanaerobacterium thermosaccharolyticum DSM 571, assembly GCF_000145615.1. Taxonomy (NCBI): domain Bacteria; kingdom Bacillati; phylum Bacillota; class Clostridia; order Thermoanaerobacterales; family Thermoanaerobacteraceae; genus Thermoanaerobacterium; species Thermoanaerobacterium thermosaccharolyticum. The sequence continues at coordinate 761,971 of NC_014410.1, read as the reverse complement.
CAGTTGTTCCCATTGCAATTAATGTATCCATATTTGCTGACAGATTTTTTAAATTATGCCAAGCTCCTTTATAGTATCTATATCCAATAATAAATTGGACTGGAAATGATATTATTATTTGCGCCCACGGATTATCCAAAATCCCTGCAGAAAAACCAAATATCCTTCCAAACATTGATATAAGTAATGGGATTGTCAATATAGAAGAAATTGTAACTAGCCTTTTTAATGTTTTAACTTCCCTTTCTCTCTCTTCTTTCTCTGTATCCATTCCTATGCCAGTTTTTTCTTTTGCATCATAGCCGATATTTCTAACAGCTTTTATCATTGCTGCTACATCTACTTTGCTTGAATCAAATTCAACTGTTGCCGTTTCAGTTGCAAAATTAACCGTAGCTCTATTTACGCCTTGTAAATTGTTTAATGCTTTTTCTATCTTTGCAGCACAAGATGCACACGACATACCTATTAGTATTAGTTCTACTTTATCCTTAATGACTCCATATCCTAAGTCCTCAATTTTTTTCGTCATATCATCTATGTCAACTTTATTCGGGTCATATATAACTGTTGCCTTTTCTATCGCTAAGTTGACATTTGCTTCATCGACACCATCCATATTTTTAAGGCCTTTTTCTATCTTGGCTGCACATGATGCGCATGACATACCTGATATTTTTAAAGTAGTTTTTTCTGGCATATAGTTCATCTCCTTAATTTACTATTGAATTAAAGCCTCGTTAATGGCATATAATATCATTTCTCTTGAAGGTATACCTGAATATCCATCTATAGTTTTATATACCCTACAACCATAAAGAGGTTCATCATTCCTTCTCTCTTTTTCAATATCTTCTCCGTTGATATGAATTGATGGCGAACCTAAAAATTTATATCTATATGCATCTTCTTCAGATTCTATTTTTATTATGTCTATATCATCTTTAATATTTTTTTCTGATAAAACCTCCTTTAACAATTTTATCGCTGAATCTGAATTAGGACATCCTTCGAAGTATAAAAAGCTTATCTGCATATTCCCACCTCCTAAAAATTTATCACATTACATGGTCACTTAATATACCCCCTATAGGTATCTTTAATGTTATTATATAATTCCGATATGTTTATGTCAATATTATTTTGATAACTTTTCATAAGTTTATGCATAACTACATCCTATATGCAGATAATAATTTTGATTAAAATTAATTGGAGGTGTTTTTAATGAATGCAGAAAGCGTAGTAAAATGCGGTGTTAACACATGCACATATTGGAAAGATATGAGATGCCATGCACAATCAATCGAAGTAAATCCAAAGACCCCGACAGCAAAGACCAGCGCAGAAACTGAATGTACAACATTTAAGTCAAGATAGCAAATAGTCTATCTTCTATTATTTTTACTGTTAAAAGAAAGCGGATATACAACGCTTTCTTTTATTCACTTAATTTTCTGCAAAACTTCCTATTATCAGTTTATCACCTTAATATACTATACCATCAACATCGGTATTGCTTTTACTAAATGATACAACTATTTTGTTTGGGAGGCAAACAATTGATTGGTATGACTCTTTTATCCATCCCGTTTTTGAACATATGCCCTGCGGGCATATTTTTTTATCCATTGGAAGCATTCTTACCATGCCATTTTTCGTCTCTATAATACCTTTTGCTTTGCCAAACTTAAACTTTATATATTGGGGTTGCGACTTACGATTCACTATTACTGTTTTTACTAATTTCCCATTTACCTTAATTTCTACATTATTCATAGTGGTAATTTTATTAGCCATTATTTTCGGTAAAAGAAATAAGCTAGAGGCAGAAATTATTAAAAGAAATACTATTAAAAATTTATCATATTTAGTCACTATCTCTACGCTCCTTAATCCCATACTTCTCCATCCTATAAATCAGTGTATGCCTTGTAAGCCCAAGAAGTTTTGCTGCTTTTGTCTGGTTATAGCCCGTTCTCTCAAGTGCCTGTTCTATTAGATTTTTCTCAAGTTCATCGATTGAAATCCCATTTGGAGGTAAGACAATTTTATCAACATCTTTTATCATTTTGTTTGATCCAAGTGGTAGATCTTCCTTCTTTATAACAGATCCATGATTTAAAATCAGCATTCTCTCAACTAAATTTTCAAGCTCTCTAATATTCCCTGGCCAAGAATACTCCATTAAAAACTTCATTGCAGATTTGTCTATTTTAAATTTTTCAAGTCTTAGATTCTTACTATATTTATCTAAGAAATAATCAATAAGAATTGGAATATCCTCGACTCTTTCTCTTAAAGGTGGCAATTGTATCGGAACTACATTTAATCTATAAAACAAATCCTCTCTGAAAGCACCTTCTTTAACCATATTTTCAAGATTCTTATTTGTTGCAGCAATAACCCTTACATCAGCTTTTAAAATCTCAATGCCTCCAAGCCTTTCAAATTCCTTCTCCTGGAGAATTCTCAGCATTTTAACCTGAATAGAGGGTGATATTTCGCCTATTTCATCAAGAAATATGGTGCCGCCGTTAGCCCTTTCAAATCTGCCAGGTTTACGCGATAGTGCACCTGTAAACGCACCTTTCTCATAGCCAAATAATTCGCTTTCAAGTAAATTCTCCGGTAATGCCCCACAATTGACCTTTATATATGGTCCATCTTTTCTCTTGCTTAAATTGTGTATTGCCTTTGCAATTAGCTCTTTACCTGTACCGCTTTCACCAAGTAATAAAACAGTCGCATCTGTTGGTGCAACTTTTTTAACTATATTTAAAACATCTTTGAGCTTAGAACTTTCACCTATTATATCAAATTCTTTGCCATTTAGTTCTTCTCGCAAAAACTTCACTTCTTCTTTTAAATTTGTAATCTCCAGTGCTTTTCCTATTGTTAGCTTCAGTTCGTTAATGTCAAAGGGTTTTTGAATATAATCTACAGCACCAAGTTTTATCGCTTGTATAGCGGTATCTATTTCACCATACGCTGTTATGACAATTACAGGTATATCTTTGTCCTTTTCTCTAATTGTTTTTAAAACATCTATGCCATTTACCTCAGGCATCTTTATATCAAGTATAATAAGATCATATATACTGCTTTCAAATTTATTTAAAGCTACTGCACCATTTTCAGCTTCATCAATTACATATCCATCATTAAAAAGTGCTTTTTTCAAAGCCCATCTCATATTTTTCTCATCATCTGCAACTAAAATATGTCTCATTTTAACCTGCATTCCTTTCTTATTATCGAACAACTATTCTTAATGAAGTGGTAATCTTACCAAAACATTCGTCCCTACGCCAACGATACTTGATAATGATATATAACCACCATGTTCCTCTATTATTCTATGAGTTATGGATAGTCCAAGGCCGGTTCCCTCATTTTTAGTTGTGAAAAAAGGATTAAATACTTTATCTATTTTATCATCTTCGATTCCAATTCCTGTATCTTCAAAATAGATGTTTAAAAATTCACTGTCCTTATTGCCATATAAATGTAATATTCCACCAGCGCTCATGGCCTGTATTGAATTAATCATTATATTTATAAATGCTTGTTTTATTAATGTATCATCGACAAGCACTTCAACATCAGGCAATCTATCAAATATTATTTGAACATTACTTTTTATGGAGTATTTATTTATAATATTAATAGTTTCTTCTAAAACATTATTAATATTTTTGCTTACTTTATTAATAGACTCTGGCTTTGCAAAATTTAGCAACCCTTTAATTACGTTGTCCGCTCTATCAACTTCCCCAATTATTATCTCAAGACCTTCTTTATCGTCTTGTTTTGATTCAGATAAAATTGTTTGTGCGATTGTCTTAATAATACCAAGAGGGTTTCTTATTTCATGAGCAATGCCCGCTGACATTTCTCCAAGCGCTGAAAGCCTATCAGCTCTTCTCATTATTTTCTCCATTTCTTTAACTTCCTTTAAATCTTCAAAAACCAATACAGCACCGTCAAATTTCATCTCACTTTTTAACGGATATATGTGTAATCTAACGGGTTTCTTATTGTTTAAAAGTGTTTCAATGTCAAACTCAAATCCTCTTATTAAATTTTTATTTTTTAGAACTTCATCAATTTTTCTCTTCAAAACCTCGCCATTTCGAATAATTTTGTATATAAATGCTCCAATTATGTCAGAATTAATATCCATTAAATCTTTCGCATATCCATTTATAGCAGTTATCGTATAAGCTTTGTCGACTGCTACAACACCATTAACGATTGACTCTAAAATATTATTTAAATAATCTTCAATATAAGCTGTTTTCCTAAGCTGGCTTTCGAGAAGCTTTTTTTCTTTATATTCTTTTTCTACAAGAGTACCTGTTATAATACCTATAGCAAAAAACAACCCAACTTCTATAAATTGATTTACAATATCAATTGTGAATTTGCCCATATAAATCATTAAATGTGGTGAATAAAGTACTGCTACAACTGAAGATTCTGTAAGCCCTCCCTTTAATCTATATTTAAAAGCTGAATAAACAATCGGTATAAAATATAATAAAGTATAAAACTCATGATATCCTATTGCTGTTGCTTTAGTAAAGTAATGCAAAAAGGCAATTGCCATTGTCATTACTGCAATAAAAATTTTATCACTGCTATAAACCAAATTTAAAACACCTACTTCAATGATTTACTACAATATGGACAATAAGACCATCTTGCATCTACTATTTTACCACAACTTTTGCAATTTACCATTAATCTCGATTTACATACAGCACAAAATATATCATTTTCTCCTACTTTGCTATTGCAATTAGGGCATCGCACATCTTTTTTATTGTTATTATCTTCATCAAATAATATTAAGCTTAAAAATATTGCGGCTACTATAAATATTAATAACATAATTATCACCTCTTTAGACTTCTACCACAATAAGGACATGTGATCCAGTCCTTTTCAATTTTATTCCCACACACTTTACAATAATATCTATTTTTTAAATGCTTCTTTACACCATAAACAGTTATTACAATAATCGTCAAAATACCTGCCAATATAAATAAATCCATAAAATTGTAGATACCAGATCCACATGATAAATACCAATTATTTAACCAGTTTTTCATAATTAATCACCCTTTAAAAAATTTGGATCTATAACAATAGATCCTAGATTGTATGTGAAGGTGTACATTAATAATCTCATGCAATTTTTATGCCAATTTAATGAAATCTGCTATTGCTGAAAGTAATAAATATATAAATACATATGGCTTCTTATGCGAAATAAACTGGAGAGCTAATCAAATAAAATTGGCACGATTTTTGCAATAGATGTAAATAAAGGAGGAATACAAGTATGAAAAAAATTTTAATCATTCTTTTAGCAACTGTTATTATTGTATCGGCAATATCAATCCCAATAATCTTAAAAGGAGGTGCTGGAAAAAACACAACTGCTGTACCAAATGGTACATATAACAACAATGTAGCAGAAAATTCAAACATAAAAACAAATAATGAAGGTAGTATTTCCATAGATGTAATGTTTCTAAATCCAAATAAACAAGGTGATAAAATACTTAAATTTCAGGTGATGTTAAACAATCATTCGATGGATTTATCAGATCTTAATTTATCAAAATCCGTAGAATTAGTAAATGATAAAGGATTATCAATAAAAGATGGATTCAATTGGAAAGAAGAAGGTTCCGGTCATCATGTATCAGGCATATTAAGTGTTGAAAATAACATCAATGGAAAAAAAATCCTTGATAACTCAACAAAATCGATAAAATTAGTCATAAAAAATATAGGCGGTGCGAATACAAGAGAGTTTGTATGGCAGTCTAATGAGCTTAGATGAGGTGATTTTAATGTACTTTATAGCTTTTATAGCAGGTATAATATCATTTATATCGCCATGTATTATTCCAATGATAACTGTTTATTTTACAACAATAACAGGTTTATCAATTGAAGAGCTTAAAAATATAAAAGACAAAAAAATTAAATTAAATGTCATATCAAGCACATTTGCATTTATTCTTGCATTTACAATTGTTTTTACAATTGCAGGCGGTACAGCAGGATGGATTGCATCATTATTTAAAAACTACTTATATTTACTAAATATTATAGGCGGTATTTTCGTGATTTTGTTCGGCCTAAACCTACTTGGGGTTATAAATATCAATTTTAAAAGCATAAATCTACCTGAAAATAAGATATTTGGAATTAAAACTGGAACTTTCAAAGCTTTTTTGATAGGTCTGTTTTTCGCATTTGCATGCTCTCATTGCATAGGTCCTATTTTATATTCGATATTAATATATGCGGGAAGTACCGGTTCTGCTGCATCAGGAATGCTCATCATGTTTATATTCTCTATAGGTCTTGCAGTACCATATATACTTGTTGGATTATTTATGGATAAAATACTTTTTGGATTAACTAAGATTAGTAAATATATGAGAACAATATCAAATATTTTGGGTACAATTATGATTATATTCGGAATCCTTCTTTTAACTGATAGATACTCTTATATAGTTGGTATTCTTAATAAGATAATACCTTATAAACTTCCTTTTGGAATGTAAATTTAATATTTTATAAAATAAGGATAAATTATAAAAGGTGGGATAACATGAGTACTATATTATATATATTATTATTCATCGGGATAATGTATTTAATGAATAAAGGCGGCATGGGATGTTGCGGCGGTCACAACCATAATGATCGCACTTATGAGAAAAATGGAAATATGGAACATCATCATGGAGATAATAACATGAATAATATAGAAATGGTAAAAGATCCTGTCTGTGGCATGCACATACCCGCTGATAAAGCCATAACAAAAGTTATAAATGGAAAAAGATATTATTTCTGTAGTGAAACCTGTGCAAAGGAATTTGAAAACAAATAAGTCGCACAATAATGGCTGTTGATATAATTCAACAGCTTTTAATATATTACTTACCAAATCCGAAAATAGTATAAGCATTTATTGATACTATCGTTAATAATGCATTTTAAGATTTAAGGTATAATATTACATGAAGGAGTTGATTCAATATGGGAAGCTCAGCGAATAGAACTGAAATTATTAAAAGAAGATATGAAAGAATTGCAAAATATTATGATCTGATGGAAAGCCTTATGGAGTCTTCAGGCGGTAAAAGGTGGAGAAAGATGCTTTGGTCTGAGGTTTCAGGAAACACTATACTTGAAGCAGGTATTGGTACTGGTAGTAATATTTTATATTATCCTGAAGGTAAAAATATTTATGGTATTGATTTTTCACCTAAAATGGTAGAAATATCAAAAGATAAAGCCAAAAGGTATGGTAAAAATGTCGATATTAGAGTAATGGATATAGAAAACCTTGAGTTTAATGATAGTACATTTGATGCTATAGTAACAAGCTGTGTGTTTTGTTCTGTGCCGGATCCTATAAAAGGATTAAAAGAGCTAAAAAGAGTATTAAAAAATGATGGGAAGCTTTTTATGCTTGAGCACGTAAGAAGCAAAAAACTAATCTTAGGTACACTAATGGATATCCTCAATCCTCTTACTGTAAACACATGGGGTGCAAACATAAATAGAGATACCGTAAAAAACTTAAAGATTTCAGGATTTAAAATACTTAAAGAAGAAAATCTAGCTCTTGACATAATGAAACTTATAATTGCAGGCAAATAAAAAAGTCGATATGTGAAATAAAAAATTTCTATAAAAAATTTCTCAATCTTCATAAGATCTTTATAATTGCATTGTATAATAAAATCACAATAAAAAAACAAGGAGGAATTTTAAATGAGAAAGAAAGTTATAGCTATATTTGCAGGTGTGCTAATAATAGGTGCTATAGCATTTACGCAAATACCTGCATTAAGAGCAAAAGCCGATACAATTAATAACGGCTATGGTTTTAACATGATGGGTTCAAATTTCAACTATAATGCGATGTATAACTACATGAAAGGCCTGACAGCAAAAGATGTGCAAAATATGATGGGTGGAAATATAGATGAAAAAGATGCACAAAATATGTTAAATGCATGCACAAATTCATTAAAAAATGAAATTAATGGACAGCAAAAGTAATTTAATTTAGGAGCCAAATGGCTCCTTTTTATACATAGTTAATTCGCATCTATAATCATATCTGAAATAATGTAAGAATTCCTAAAGAACATACAAGTACATATATTATTACGAGTATGGTTTTTTCCCATTTTTTTAATTTATACTTTTCAGGTAATGCCTTCCATCCAAGCGCTAATAAAAATCCAAGAACAATTGGCAAAAGCAATGAATTCATTATTTCAACTGAAATTGTCAATGTAACAAGGGGTACTCCTGATAAGACGATAATGGCGGAAATAATGATACCTGCAGCATATAAACCGTAAAATATTGGAGCTTCTTTCCATGATGAATTAAGGCTTCGCTTAAAATCCATAACTTCACCTAGAGACCATGAAGTTGCCAATGAAACAACGACAGCTGCTATCAAAGAAGCACCAAGAATACCAGCCGAAAATAGAATTTTACCACCAACCTGACCTACAAATGGTATAAGTGAATCAGCAATCTGCTGAATATTCGTAAGTGAAACATTTGGATTTATTCGTCCAATAGTGGCAGCCGTTAATATAAGTACAACCGCCATGATTATCTGAGTCACGACAGAACCAACAGCAGTGTCAATGCGGCTAAATCTTATTGATTTTTCAGTTAATTTTTTATCTATCACAGCACCTTGTTGATAAAATATCATCCAAGGCATTATTACGGCTCCAACATTTGCTGCTATAAGAAGTCTATAAGATTCATCGCTTAAAGGCTTCTGTCCAATAATCCCATTTATTATTGATGAAGTATCGGGATGTGCTAGTATAACCGCTGGTATAAAGCTTAATTCAAATAATCCAATAAATATAGCTATGCGTTCAACAATAGTATAACGTCCAAAGCCTGTTATTAATATTAAAGAGATTGATGCAAGAGATATGCTTATCCACTTTGGTATACCAAACAATAAGCCAACACTAGCAATACCAGAAAATTCTGTAACTAAAGCACCTATAGCAGAAACCACAAGTGTTAAAACTGAAAACCATGCCCAACCTGCACCAAACTTTTCTTTGATCAATTCGCCATGCCCTTTTCCAGTCGTTATTCCGATGCGTGTTGTAAGTTCCTGCACAAAATACAGAATTGGTATGAGCAAAAATTGCAACCACAACAAGCTATAACCCCATCTTGCGCCCGATTGTGCCGATGTTATAATAGATCCTGCATCAGTATCTGCTAACATAACAGTGAGTCCTGGGCCTATTGTTGCAAGTAGTAATAAAATAGCAGATTTTTTCTTTTTTGATCCTTCAAGTTTTTTGGATAGTGTAAGTTCATTTTCATTTAATGACATATAAGCACCCTTTCTATATTAGTTTTTCTGAAACTTGGTACAACTTGAGAAATGTGAATTTTGTTGACTTTTACATCCTTCTTGTGATTTTGAAATTCATTCTCAATTAGATTATATAATATATTTCCTCATACTGCAATAATAAATAGAACCCTTTTAGAGTTCTATTTATTTATATCCTTTATATCAAATTTTAGGTCATTTAGCCTCTCTCTTTGCTTTAATGATTTTAATTCAAGAATTTTAAGATTTAATTCATTTTTAAGTTCGTCCATATCAGAAATATCTTTGTCAAGATCTTGTTTTCTCTTTTCAAGAGTCGATATTTTGCTCTCAATTTCTATTTTTCCTTTAATATAATCTTTTGTTGAAGCCTCGTCTACAGAAATCATCGTTTCTGCAACTTTCTCGAGGCTTTCAGATTTTCTTTTCAAATTCTCAATCTCTGATAATAAATCATTTTTTATCTTCTCTGATTCTTCTATAGCCTTATCAATTTGATTTAATTTATCATAATATTTTTTTAATTCGTGATCCATATCGTTGTATTCACGATTTAATTTCTTTTGGCTATTTATCTCAATTCTCATTAAATCGTCCATTGTTAGATTGCCAATTGCAGCTTCTTTTCTCAATCTTTGGTAGTATTCAGTATCTATTTTACCCTCTGCGTACAATCTATCTATTACAGTTATCATCTCATCATATTTGTCATATTCATAATGTCTTTCATGATAGAATCCTTTATTTCCGCAGCATCCAAAATCATCAATTAAATCAAAGAACCTATAAAAACCTCTTCCGCCGCATCCCATTATAACTCACTCCTTAATTGCTTGATTTTTTGCAGCTACTCTCTTTTTAAGTTCTTCAAATTCTTCTTCAGCTCTTTTTTGCTTTTCAATTTCTTTTAATTCTTTTTCTACATTATCTCCATCATCTAATATGTTATCAAGCATGCCTTCATCAACCATATAATCAATAGCTTGTGATTTTGCATATTTTTCTTTAATTTTTTCTTCTGCATTTCTTATTCTTTCACCTAAATCAGTTGTATCATTTGCAATACCTGTCAACGTTTCTTTTATCATTACCTGTGCATCCGATACTTTTTTCATAGTAATAAGTTCTTCTTTTTTGCTCTGTAATTTTATTAAATTGTCTTCCATTTGTTCCTTACTTTTTTCTATATTCATAAGCTGCTCCTCTATGCTTTTTATCTGTGATTCAAGATTTGTCTTTTTTTCTATTAAATCATTTTTATTTTGTATTGATGCTTTTGCTAAATCCTCTCTACCGCTTTCTAAAGCTAATTCAGCATTTTTCTCGTATTCTGATATTTTAATATTGATGTCGCTTAATTCATTTTCTAATTTTTTCTTTAATGTTGCCACATCTAGCATAGATTTCTTTATTTTAGATAAATTTTCTCTCATCTCTACTAATGAGTAATTTAAGGTGTCTTCAGGATCCTCCATCTTTTCTACTATGTCATTTGCCTTAGCTTTAAAAATATTAGATATGCGTTTTACTAAACTCATAATTAATCTCTCCTTTACAATTTTATATTCTAATATTACCTCAGAAATGTGAAGATCTTATGAAATCTTAACTATTATTTTAATTTCAATTATAGAAAATTTATGTACAAAATTAACATACAATTATAATTAGATGTTAGTGCGATTTTTCTGCTTATTACACGTGTTTCCTGTCATAAAATCAATCTGTCTCTATTATATAAACATATTAAACCATATATAATAGCACCGGTTATCAATGTTATTTTAAAGCCAAATATCATAGATATTATTACAGATAGAATCGAACCGATTACTGACATTGCACCGTTGATACCCCAAGCAATCGGTATAACATTCTTATCACCCGTACCTAATAATCTGATTCCCCTTGGGAATGGCATACCCATAAAAAAGCCTGGTATCATAACTAATATTGATGAAATGATTATTTTATTTATTAAATTGTCCCTACCACCGCCAGGGCCAATTATTAATACATTATCTTTTTTACCAAATGTATATGGTAAATATTCTACATCTTTTTTATATATGTCTAAACTACCATCTTTACCATCAAATTTATACATAGGAGAGCTTGCCGTTCCATCAATTGTTACAATCATCTCGTTCGGATCGTTGTCGACTCTTATAACATCCGTTCTTGAAAAAGCATTCCATTTAGTGTATACAATCTCTGCTTTATCTCCCGAACTAATTATGTTACCAAATGTTTTTAATTTACTTGTAATTATGCTGCCAAAGTTTTTTTCCATCACACTAATATAATTTTGCGGCACAAAAATTGACATAACAAACATACCTAACACTGCATATGCAATTATGTATTTCTTAGATAAAAAATTTACAAAGAATATTACAGCAATAGATGAGATTATAGATATCAATATGATTGATTTTATAACACCTAAATAATCAAGTGAAAATAAAACTAAAATACTGCCAAGTCCAGAACCAATCAAATCTGCAAAATACAATTTATTGCTTATATCACTAAATTCACTATAAATTGATGATAAAATATAACCACCTATTATAAAAGGTACCATAGCAGGTATAATATATACCAATATATTGATAGAAAACGGTAATATATAAAATAATCCTAGAACAAATATATATGAAATTGGCATCAATACTATCTTCTTAATTAAGTTGTCCTTTAAAAATTGATTATTTGTCTTATTGTTTTTTAATTGTCTATATGCAATTATTCCTCCAATACCGAGTCCTAAAATTGAAAACGAGGTTATTATAAATGTGTAATGATATGTAAAAATAGCTGAAATAACCCTTGTCAATATTACTTGATATATAAACATTGATATGGATAAAAAGCTAATTCCAAACAAAAGCAATAATTTGCTTTTTCCCTTCTCTTGAATCATCTAACCCATCCTTTGCTGTTATTTATAATAATCTTATTATTTCTTTATCTTACATATGGTTCTGGATCAACTGGTGTACCGTTTATCCTAACTTCAAAATGAAGGTTAACACCTGTAACAAGTCCAGTACTCCCAAGTTTTACAACAGGTTCGCCTTTTTTTACACTTTTACCTTTTGAAACTAATATAGAGGAATTATGTGCATACAATGTAGATATACCTCCACCGTGATCGATTATCACAGAATTTCCATAGCCTGATATCCATCCGGTATATATGACTGTCCCATCACCAGCTGCAACACCAATTGTTCCATATGGTGCAGGTATATCTATACCTGTATGTAACTTCTTTGTCTTGTAAACAGGATGTATTCTATATCCAAATGGTGAACTTATACTGTAATATCCTGGTACAGGCCATACCAACTTTCCATTGGCATATTTTACATTGCTATTATTCGTGTTTGTCGAACCAATTTGAGCTCTTATGATATCCATTACCTGCTTTGATGCAGTTTCTAGATCTTCAAGATCTTCCTCATATTTTTTTTGTTGTCTTTCTAGGTCTCTCAAGACACCACTTCTTGATACCATGGCAACTTGTATCCTTTTCTTTCTCTCTTCCACTTGAGCTGTAACATATTGCAAATTATTTTTTTCTTCTTTTAAGACTTCTTCTTTTTTCGCTATTAAATTTTTAGTGTTTTTTATTTCATTTAAAATTCTTATATCAAAAGCCATTAATTTTTTTATATTATCAAGTCGTGATATAAAATCGATAAAATTTTTTGAACCCAATAAAACTTCAATATATCCTGCATCACCACTCATATATATTGCTCTTATCCTCTCTTTATACAAACTCTTACGAGAGTCATATCTTTTTTGAGCTATATCTAGTTCTTTCTGTGTCTCACTTATTTTTTGCTCAATTGAGTATAATTTCCTCTGATTTTCAATCAATTCTTTTTGAGTTTCTGATAGCTGTTTGTCGATGTCTAATAGTTCTTTTTTTACAGATTGCTGTTTTTGATAATTTTCACTCAATTTTTTTTGAGTTTGTTGTTTTTGAATGCTTAAGTCTTCAAGTCTCTTTTTATTGTCAGTTAAATTAGATGAATATCCATAATTAAAAACAGATGCAAAAATAAAAATGATAATTAGAAAAATAGTCATCTTACGTTTCATCAATATCCCCCTAAGAAATCTATATATAATCGACATACCTGGTATGAATTTCACCAGGTATGTTACAATACCTATTCTGTTGCGTCATCCTCAGGTTTTTCGATTTGCCTATTGCCTTTATCTTGTTCATGGCTGTGATTATGACTATGCATACCTTTCATCATAAATAAATGCATTAATGGGCACAACAGTAGAAACAAAAACGGTAAAATAGTTGTTAAAAACTTCATCTGTAACACTCCTTTCATAAAATTTTTATTCAATTAATGGATATAGTAAAAGAAAACCGTCGATATTGCCATTAACAAAACTACCACCGCAATATCTAAAAAACCTTTTTTACTTTGTACCGGCATCTCATCTTTCTCAATAGTATTGTATTTTTTAATATAATGTGCCGCTATCAAAGCTGCAGCGATAAATATAGCACTAGCAAGATGAGCGATTGTAAATGGTGGTAAAATCATAGGATTTCCGACTCTAAAAAATTCTACAATAGATCTATTTATATTGAAGAAAATAACATATATGATAAATAATTGTCCATTGTATTTTATTTTGTCCCTTTTTCTCCAAAGCACGAAAAACATAATATAGTCAAGTAAAAATTCATAAACTTGTACAGGATGCAATAATTGTCCATTTACTTTTATTCCCCATGGCCATGGACGTGCCATTGCATACCCAAATATGTCGCATCCTATTCTTCCGATTGCTTGTCCTATAGCAAGCCCTGGCGACGCTAAATCTGCAATTTTCCAGAAATTTAATTTATATTTTCTAACATACCATATACTAAATAAAATCCCGGCAACTAAACTACCATGAATAGCCATCCCACCATCATGTATTTTCAGTATTTCAAGTGGATGTGTCAGGAAAAAATATGGTCGATATGTCAAAACGAATCCAAGCCTTCCCCCTATTATACCAACTATTATAAGGTACACGAGAAATTCTGAAACTTTGTCAACATCAAGGCCTTTTCTTTTGGCTTCTTTTAATGCCAAAATATACCCTGTGCCAACACCTATCGCTATCATTATTCCAAATAGATATATAGTGAAACCGCCAATATTAAACAAAGGTACTGTCATGAAAAATCTCCTCTCATATTAACTTTCATACTCATTCTTCAAAAAGATATATAAATTACTGTATCAATTGCTACAACAGTGTGCTAAAAGGCACTAATTCTCTGCTTTAAAAAATTTTATAAAAGATTGTCTTTATGTTTTACACCGATATTATTGCTATTACCGCCATAGCATCCATATATTATAACCTCCATTCCACATCTATCACTAACGCACGATATAATAAAAAATGATATAAGGTCTAAAATTAACTTAAGAAAAAGATACACTATAATAAAACCTTAGTACCATCTAGAAATTTATAATGCAAAAATCATGCCAAATAAAAAGGGCCTGAAAAATATCAAATCTCTAAATAAATTAGAGAATGATAGTTCAAACCCAAGTAAAAATTAATCAAATAGAAATTTATAATGCATTTTAGTAGATCATGTACGTCAGACCAAATTAACAGCAACCATGATGACTGTGCCCACCATGATGTCCTCCATCACTTTCATTTTTTACATATTTTTCTGGATTCTTTTCAAATTCTGCTTTACAACTTTTCGAACAGAAAAAATATTCCTTTCCATTGAATGTTGTTTTAGCTGCAGCATTATCCTCTTTAACATCCATTCCACACACTGGATCCTTAGCCATTTTTCACACCTCCTTTGATACATTATACCCATACTGGGTTTATGTTTATATGATATCATTTAATTACACAAAAGTCAATCGGAATATACATATTTATGTGCTTCTATTATTAATTTAAATATTATTGCCATAACATTATATTAAACAAATATCTAGTAAATTATTTTAAAAATGTCAAAAGCCCTCTTCTATTGTGAAGAGAGCTCTATAATAATTATTCTGCTGCTTTTTTAAGTGCTTGGTCAAGGTCATACAATATGTCGTCGATGTCTTCTATGCCTATTGAAAGTCTTATTTGGTCAGGGGTTACACCTGCTAATGACAATTCTTCTTCGTTTAATTGCGAATGTGTCGTGCTTGCTGGATGAATTACCAAAGACTTTGCGTCACCAACATTAGCCAGCAATGAGAATAATTCAAGGCTGTTTATGAATTTGATTCCAGCATTTATTCCACCTTTTATTCCAAATGTCAATATTGATCCAGCGCCTTTCGGTAGGTATTTCTTTGCAAGTTCATGGTATTTGTTTTCTTTAAGTCCAGGATAGTTTACCCACGTCACATTTGGATTGCTTGCTAAGAATTCTGCTACTTTTTGTGCATTTTCCACATGTCTTTGGACTCTTAATGACAAAGTCTCTAGTCCTTGTAAAAATAAAAATGCATTGAAGGGGCTTAAAGATGCACCAGTGTCTCTTAAAAGCTGTACCCTTAATTTTGTAATATATGCGGCCGGTCCAAATGATTCAACATATTTGATTCCGTGATAGCTGGGATCTGGCTCTACAAATTCAGTGAATCTTCCGCTTCCTGCCCAATCAAATTTTCCTGAATCTACTATTACTCCTCCTATTGATGTCCCGTGGCCTCCTATAAATTTTGTCGCTGAATGTACTACTATATCTGCCCCGTATTCAAACGGACGGAAAAGATATGGTGTTGCAAATGTGTTGTCTACAATTAGCGGTATTTTATTCTCATGCGCTATTTTTGCTATAGCCTCGAAATCAGGTATATTTATCCCGGGATTTCCTATTGTTTCTATATACAATGCCTTTGTTCTGTCTGTTATTGCTTTTCTGAAATTTTCAGGATCATCTGGATCTACAAATGTCGTTTTAATGCCAAGTTTAGGCAATGTTAAAGCGAAAAGATTGTATGTTCCACCATATAATGTACTTGCAGATACTATTTCATCACCTGCACCTGCTATATTTAATATAGAGTATGTTATAGCTGCAGCACCAGATGCTGTTGCAACTGCCCCTACTCCTCCTTCAAGTGCGGCAATTCTCTGTTCAAATACATCATTTGTCGGATTCATAATTCTTGTATATATGTTTCCTGCCTCTTTAAGATTGAATAATGCTGCTGCTTGATCAGTATCTTTAAAAACATATGATGTTGTCTGATAGATTGGAACAGCCATTGAACCTGTCGTAGGATCCGGCTTTTGCCCCGCATGTACCTGCAATGTATCAAATTTTAATTTTCTTTCTTCACTCATATAAATCTCTCCTCTTCATAATTTTAGTTTAAAGAAATTAAAATGTTATTCTTATAATTCACCTCTTTTCGCTTTTTTAGAATATTAAAAGCCCTCTTCGATGTAGAAGAGGGCTAAATTTACGCCGCTCCTCTCATCTCTCAGGTTTCCCTGCAGGATTTGGCACCAGACGCATAATATATGCCGGTTGCCGGGTTTCATCGGGCCAGTCCCTCCACCACTCTTGATAAGAGGTTCGATATTTTCTTTATATTGTTAATTATATTAACACTTTAAATCAATAATGTCAATAGGTATTCTTGGACATTTATCAGGTTGAAATTTAAAATCTATATAAATTTTCACTAAAATACCTATCAGATCTATCAGGAAATACTACAACTATATTTTTTGGTTCCTTTTGCTTATTAGCCTGTTTTATAGCCGCAGCAAAGGCAGCGCCCGACGATGATCCTACAAATAATCCTTCTCTTTTTGCAAGTTCCTTAACATAATAAAAGGCTTCATCATCAGATACCTTTTCGACATCATCTATTAAGCTTACATCCATAGTATCAGGTATAAAATCATTACCTATGCCCTCTATTTTATAGCATTTTACTAAATCTCCTCCACCAATTATTGAACCAATAGGATCAGCAAGCACGCCTTTTACTTTAGGATTTTTCTCTTTTAAATACCTAACTACACCTGTGAACGTTCCACCAGTACCTGCTCCAGCAATAAACACATCTACATTTCCATCCAAAGCATCATATATCTCTGGTCCTGTTGTTTCATAATGAGCCTTTACATTTGCCATATTTTTAAACTGGTTTGGAATATATGAGTCCTTAATCTCCTTTGCTAATTCATATGCTTTATCCATCGCTCCTTTCATTCCAAGCTCTTTAGGCGTATTTATTATTTCAGCACCCAAAGCTTTCATTAGTATCTGTTTTTCTACTGAAAATTTAGTTGGTACAACAAATATGACTTTATAACCTTTATTCAATGCTGCAAGTGCAAGGCCAATGCCCGTATTCCCAGCAGTAGGCTCTATTATAGTAGAACCTTTTTTTATTAACCCTTTATCTTCAGCATCTTTTATCATGTAATAGCACGTTCTATCTTTTACAGAACCACCAGGGTTCATGTTTTCTAGCTTGGCAAAGATGTTTACATATGGAGGTATATCAAAATGAGTTATTTTTAGAAGTGGTGTCTTGCCAATTAAATCACTGATTCCCTCTGCATATTTCATGATTTCAACTCCTTATTGCATTTTTTAAATCATCAATTAAATCCAGATAATTCTCAAGTCCAACTGATAGTCTTACTAACTTATCGGTTATGCCAAGCTTCAATCTCTGTTCCTCTGGTATAGACGCATGTGTCATTTTTGCTGGATATGAAATTAGGCTTTCATATCCGCCTAGGCTTTCCGCAAGTGTAATAAGTTTTACATTGTTTAATAATTTTAATGCCATATCTTTGTTTTTTAACTCAAATGAAATCACGCCTCCAAAGCCATCCATCTGCTCTTTTGCAATATCGTATCCTGGATGTGTATGTAAACCAGGATAATAAACTTTTTCAACTTCAGGTTGTTCCAAAAGCCAATTTGCAATTTCTTTGGCATTTTTCTCATGTCTTTCCATTCTAACGCTAAGTGTTTTTATTCCCCTAATCACAAGGTAAGAATCCTGTGGTCCTAAAATGCCACCAACTGCATTTTGCAGAAAATGAATTTTATGAGCTAATTCTTCACTATTAACAACGACAAGGCCTGCTACAACATCGCTATGGCCTCCAAGGTATTTTGTTGCACTATGAACAACTATGTCTGCACCTAATTCAATGGGTCTTTGGAAATATGGTGTCATAAAAGTATTATCAACTATCGAAAGTATGCTATATTCTTTAGCTATTCTTGAAATTTCTCTGATATTTGTAATTGTCATAAGAGGATTTGTAGGTGTTTCATAAAATATTGCCTTTGTATTTTTTGTTATACTATTTACAACATCATCTTTTAAAGACGTGTCTACAAATTTTGAAACTATGCCAAGCCTTTTAAAAACTTTCTCAAGTACCCTGAATGTTCCTCCATAAACATTATTTGAAACTATTACCTCGTCACCAGCATTAAAAAGCATCAAAACTGTCGATATTGCTGCCATGCCAGATGCAAAGGCAAAACCACCCTTTCCACCCTCTAGATCATTAATAAGCTTTTCTAATGATTCTCGTGTTGGATTACCTGTTCTTGAATATTCATAACCCCTATCTTTTCCTACGGCATCCTGTTTAAACGTCGATGTTTGGTATATAGGTGTTGATACTGCACCTGTTTTTTCGTCACCAAATATACCACCATGAATTAATTTTGTCTCCTTTCTCATCCTAAATCCTCCTTATTCTTTAATTCCTTTTGCTATAAATATTCCTGTTTTTGCTATCTCTCCTTTAGATGACTTTGCAGTTGCATAAAGTCCTGTTTCTTTTACAAGTATTTCTTTAAAGTTACTATGAATAAGCCATTTTTCTATATCTTCTAAATTAAATCCAAGCCATCTGTCGTACATTTCGAATCTTGCCCACTCACTACTGTGCTTCATAACATCTGTTATGATCAACATTCCGCCCGGCTTTAAAATCCTGTGTATTTCCATGATGCCTTTAAACGGATTTTCTACATGATGTAATACCATGTTTGAAAAAACTACATCGATAGAATCATCAATTATTGGTATTTGCTCCATACTTCCTTTTAAAAAAATTATGTTATTAATGCCAGCATTCTCAGCAGTTTGTTTTGCATATTTAAGCATTTCATCTGAAACGTCGATCCCAACAACTTCTCTTGCATATTTTGATAATTCCAAAGCCATAAATCCTGACCCTGTACCAATATCTGCAACAATTAAACCGCCTTTATTTTTTATGTTAGATCTTTCTATTGCAATGTTTCGAATATCATCATCGAAGTATTTTTTCCTAATCTCATCCCATTCTCCCGCTATACTGTCAAAATATTCTATATAGTTCATATAGCACCTCCTAATTTATAGTATTCCGATATGAATACTTGGTTATAATTAAAATACCATTCTTCTTCTAAAATGTCAATAAAAAAATTACTTTTTTAAAAAATTTCTTCAAGAAAAACATGGACTTCTCAAACTAAAAATTAACCCCCCTCCTGTAATAAAGAGGGGGATTAATTTAAGATTTATTAAAAATTTTATTTAGCTCATCAAAATCATACGTATTTATCACATCTTTCGCTTCAAGCCAACCTTTACGTGCAATGCCGATGCCATATTTTATGTCATCAAGTCCTTCTATCCTATGTGCATCTGGACAGATTGCAAATTTTACACCTTTTTCTTTTGCATATTTTATATATCTCCAATCCATGTCCAGTCTATAAGGGCTCGCATTTATTTCAATTATTTTGCCATATTCAGCAGCACTATCTATAACTTTATACACATCAAGGTCATAACCATCTCTTGCAAGGAGAAGCCTCCCTGTTAGATGTCCAATGATTTTTGTGTATCTATTTTTTATAGCTTTTATTATTCTCTCTGTCATATCATCTTTGCTCATTTTAAAGCTGGAATGAACAGATGCAATGACAAAGTCAAATCTTTTTAATATATCTTCATCATAATCAAGTGAACCGTCTCTTAATATATCAGATTCTATACCTTTTAATATCTTTATATCAGCATATTTATGATTCAATTCATCAATTTCATCCAATTGCCTTAAAATATCTTCTTCTTTAAGTCCATTTGCATAAAATGCAGATTTACTGTGATCTGTAATACCAATAATTTTATAACCGCGATCTCTTGCCGCATTCACCATCTCAGAAAGTGTATTTGCGCCGTCGCTGTATATCGTATGTACATGAAAAACCCCTTTGATGTCTTTTTCCTCTATTAATACTGGAAGTAACCCTTTTTCTGCCGCTTCAATTTCACCCATATTTTCGCGAAGTTCTGGAGGAATATACGATAAATTGAGATTATTAAATATCTCTTCTTCATCACGGCATTTAATAAGTAAATCACCCTTAAATAGACCATATTCATTCATCTTTATTCCCATTTGCCTTGCCCTATGCCTCATAGCTGTATTGTGCTCTTTGCTACCGGTAAAATGGTGCAATGCATATGGATACTCTTCATCTTTGACAACCCTTAAGTCTACATTTATGCCAGATTTCAATGTTATGCTAGTCTTAGTTTCTCCCTTAGCTACAATATCCCTTATACCTTCATATTTTGTAAATACGTCCATAAGCTTCTCAGGACTTTCTGTGGTAGCAAGAATATCTATATCTTTCACTATCTCTTCTCTTCGCCTTAAACTTCCAGCAATCTCGCATCTTATTATCAATCCACTATCAATAAGATATTGTTTTAATAAGGTAGCATCTAAATATGCATCCATAAATAGATGCTTACCACTAAACTGTTTTATAAATTGTATACCTTCAAGGATTTTTTTCTGTGTCTTTTCACCAAATCCAGGTAATTCAACTAGTCTATTTTCAATACAGGCATATTCCAGCTCACCAACCGTCTTTATATCCAATTTGTCATACAATGTTTTTATCTTTTTAGGTCCAAGACCTGGTATTTTTAACATCTCAATGAGGCCTTCAGGTATCGATGCTTTAAGATTATCATAGTATTCAAGTCTCCCAGTTGTAACAAGCTCTGTAAGCTTTTTATTAAGCGCATCACCAATGCCTTTTATATCCTTTAACCTATCTTCTTTTATTAATTTTTCAATATCATCATCAAGAACTTCTATTGTACGGGCAGCATTATAATATGCTCTCGACTTAAAAGGATTTTCACCTTTTAGCTCTAATAAAAGCCCTATTTCATTAAGTATATTGATAACAGTTTTCTTATCCATACTCATCACATCTCTTTATTATTTTAATATCACCCAACCTAAATAATTGCCGATACATTCTTAATATATTATATCATTTTCACTGTAAGACAATAAATAAAGTATGGTCCATGTATGAACTATACATTGTTTATTTCTCAATTTTAAATATAGTTATGAAAATTACAGCTAATATTGAGCATACAGCACTTGATTTTCTCTTTCCAATCAATAATTTTCATTGCCGAAACCGTCCCTTTCCAAATCCTCTTTTAATTCCTTTATTTCTTCCATCTGCGCGTCACTTATTCAAATGATATTTTTTCATCACGGCCACACCTTCCTATTCTAAAAACAATACTATTATTCTTTGAATATTCTCTTGTATAAATCCTCTCCATAGCTTGTCTTAAGCGGTTCACCCTCAACTAATTTAAAAGACCTTTCACCATTGGGCTTTCTCTCAGCTCGTAAAAAAACTGCATTGTCCAACTTTTTATCGTACAAGCTGCGAGATAATTCATATAGATGCGTGACAAAAAATATTTTTACTCTGGCTTCCAGCAATGCGCTTATTATCTGTCTTGAAATCTCTGAGCCCTCCCTTTCATTTGTAGCTGCAAATGATTCATTAAAAAGTATCATGGAATTTTGCTTTATATTATCGACAATGTCACTCATCCTGCTTAATTCTTCGTCTAATTTACCGCTGTTCATTTCTTCATCTTCTTCTCTCTTAAAGTGTGTAAACAATCCGATACTAATATTAGCAGAAAATCTTTCTGCCGCCACAAACATCCCAGACTGCATCATTAACTGCGCCAGCCCAATACTTCTTAAAAACGTCGTTTTTCCACCTTGGTTAGCTCCTGTTATGACAAAAAGGTCCTTCTCATCCCCATTTAAATCGTTTGATACTACTCTCTTTTTCATTGTCAGAGACAGACTAATATCATATAGACCGACAAATGAGTGTTTCCGTTCATCCGCTGATAAAGGCACGGGAAAGCATATAGTCTCACCTATCTTCATAAGTTGCTCATATAAATTAATGCAGCCGATATAAAATGCTAATTCTGTTCTTAGCATTTTAAAAAAGCCGTTAATGTGATCTGCGGATTGTGCTAAAGCATTTGCTGCAAGGTTTATGCCTCTGTCCTTTAATTCTGATAATGCCTTCATTCCACTTTCATCTCGATCGGCGATGTAAAATGTAAAAGCCGTAGCCTTTTTTGAAAAAATCTTTTCAATTAAACTCTGTTTAATTTCATTAGGTTTTCTGAGAATGTAATTAATCCCTTTATTGCCTTTTCCCAATTCTGCACTTATCAATACCCCTTTTTCAAATTTCAATTCTTTTAAATGTGTTTTTACGACTTCAATGTACTCATCATTTAGCTCTTTTTGTAGCATTGAAAATAATGATTTAAAACCATCTGATTCAAAGTTATCGATATTTTCTTCCGCAATTTTTCTCAATTTTATAAGCATATCCACATACATATACATAAGTTCAATTGAGCTGTGCAAAATTGAAGACGGATAGCTACTAAAGATGCTCCAAAAATTTTTCTTCTCATTTTCTAATGTTTCAACCGCAATACCATAAATGGTCCTGACGACAGAAGGATTTTTAAGGCAATCTCTTAAAATGTCTTGACGATAAATTATCTCATTTACATCATTTAAACTTGTTAGAATGACTTTGTAAGCCACATCATACAAAAATTCATCGCCTTGTGCCATAGCATCAAAAACCGCCTTCAAACCCAAATCCTGTATCAGCATCTGTTCATTCCAAGGCAATTCCTGTTTCATATCAAAAACACGATTTTTGTACAATAGAAATGTCTTCATAATTTTACACGCTCCTTTATATAGTCGTACGTAAGTCTGTATTTTTCCGCAATTGTAATAGCATAAGATAATCCGTCAGCCGGTTTTCTTACAACCTTATAAGTTCTAAGCGATGGATTGTCCGGTACGACCGTACTAACTACACTTACAGTCTTTTCACTATAAGTGGATAATTCATCTATAAATGTAACCCAAACACAAAGCAAATCTAGATCTATAATTCTATCCATTATCTTTTTGCTGAGAAAAATGGCATCTTTTAATGTAGTAGAAGTAAATATTTCATTCAATATAGCAATGCTGTAAGGCGTAGCTTTTGAGAGAATATCATAAATTCTAATCAATTCGTCTTCTAACTTGCCATGAAGTTCATTTACATTTTCCTCTCTTTCAAAGTGTGTAAAAATATTGTCAAATAAGAATAACTGTGCTTTATATCCTGGAACTGGACATCCAATGCTTGCAAGATAATGAACTTGCCCAAATGTCCTGGCAAATGTAGTCTTTCCTCCTTGATTAGGTCCAGATACAACGAAGATTCGCTCATTACCACTTAAATAAAAATCATTAGTAACAATCGTCGATTTATTAGAAATAAGTTTATTTGCCAATGCCAAATCAAAGCATCCATAATCAAAAACTTCTTTTGATTCGCTTACAAAGTGTGGATAACAAAACTCCAATCCTATTTCTTTAAACTTTGAAATAAATTCTAAGTAAGACATATAAAATTGTATCTCCCGTTCAAATGTACCAATTTTTTCATCAACATAACTGCTATTTTTAGCGCAGTAATCGTCAAGTTCGATAAATATTTCTTTATATAATTGAGCTACTATATCTAAAATTTTTGCCTCAACATGATTCATATCGGCATAGTCCGAAAACTTCTTCCTGTAATCTTTTGTCTCTCCTTCTTTAAATTTTTTAAAAGTTTCTTCTACGATGTCGCTGTAATTTATCTCTGATTCGTATTTACCTACTTTTATACTGTTTCCCCTTATAAGAATACTGTACTTTACCGATGACAAATCTTCATTAAGCTTTTTCGTAGCATTGTTTAATGAAATGAATGTTTCGCTTTTAACATAGTCTAAAATATACTCTCTAAAGGCGATAAAACCTGTAGATTTTAAATTAATCTGTGTCAAATCGTTGCCAAGACAAGCTACAGCATCACAATATATTAAAACTGCATCTAAAAACCATCTTTCCTTTTGATATTTGTAGTAAAGCTTATCTATCTGTTTCAGATGTTGCCGCATAAGTTGAAATTTTTCAGAAAAAGATTTTATGCACTCAAAAAGTTTTTTGTTTTCTAGATCTTTCATTATTTCTTGACGATATTTTATTGTATCAATGTCATTAGACAATTTGTAGAAAAACGGTTTAAGGTTATATTCGCTTCTGCCAAATGTTACAGCATCTATTATTTGATCAATATTTAAATCCGTAAAAAATTCCATTTCGCAAGGTACTTCATTACTTAACAAATCATTAGTATTTAGAAACAGAATACTTTTAAACGCCATTTCATCTGCACCTCCTAAGAAAATTAGAGCGATATTTAAAAGAATATTTTATCTAAAAAATTAAAAAGCCGATAGCTATCTACTCTACTAGTAGAAGCCATCAGCTTTTCAGCAGTTTAAATGAGGGAGCTTCATCCTCTTTTTTATTGTCATATATATTATATCATTTTATCCATTAATATGGAAGAGCATTTTTATGCACTCTAACAACCTTTTATTAATCCTGATACAATGTTGTTGACAGGTATCTTTCGCCTGTATCAGGCAGCAATACAACTATTGTCTTGTCTTTGTTTTCTGGTCTCTTTGCAATCTGAGTCGCTGCAAATGCAGCCGCACCAGATGATATGCCAACTAATAAGCCTTCAGCTTTTGCTAATGCTCTCGATGTTTCAAATGCTTCATTATTTCTTACTTGATATATCTCATCAATTATGTCTTTATTAAATACGTCAGGAACGAATCCTGCACCTATTCCTTGTATCTTGTGGGGACCAGGTTTTCCACCAGACAATACTGGCGAATCTGCAGGCTCTACCGCAACGATCTTTACATCAGGCTTCCTCGCTTTCAACACTTCACCGACACCTGTTATTGTTCCTCCTGTGCCAACGCCTGCGACAAATATATCTACATTTCCATCCGTATCTCTCCATATCTCTTCCGCAGTCGTCTTTCTGTGTATCTCAGGGTTTACAGGATTTTTAAACTGTTGCGGTATAAATGCGTTTCCGTATTCCTTTGCCAATTCTTCAGCTTTTCTTACAGCTCCAGACATGCCTTCCGGACCTGGTGTCAATACTATTTCGGCACCAAGTGCTTTAAGCAAATTTCTTCTTTCCACGCTCATAGTCTCAGGCATAGTCAAAATCAACTTATACTTCTTCGCCGCAGAAACAAAAGCCAACGCGATACCAGTATTGCCACTTGTCGGTTCAATTATGACAGTGTCTTTATTTATTAATCCTTTTTCCTCTGCATCTTTAATCATTGCATATCCAATTCTGTCTTTTACACTGCTTAATGGGTTAAAATACTCCAATTTTGCAATTAATCTTGCTTTAAGATTGTTTTCTTGGTTGTAATTAGATAACTCCAGCAGTGGTGTATTGCCTATTAAATCTGTAAGACTTTTTGCTATTTTCGACATTTTATCCTCTCCTTTTAATATTCAGTATTCCGATTGGATTTTATGTATTTATTATATAGCAATAAATAATTTTTGTAAATAAGATTTTATCAATTTTATTATACATTAAATATAAAAAAATAACCGCAATAGCGGTTAACAAATCTAATGAAAATATAAAAACTATTGCTAGGATAATTTCTATGCTTCATATCCTGCATCAATAATTGCCTTTTTCATTTCATCTATCGTAACTTTCTTGGGATCGTATGTTACAGTGACATTGGCTTTATCTAGGTCTACTGTCGCCTTTGATACTCCATCAAGCGCTTTTAAAGCTTTCTCTACAGTCATTTTGCAATGATTGCATGACATACCTTTCACATCAATCGTTGTAGTCTCGCCTTTTGGACCAAATAAACTCATATTTAAACTCTCCTTTCATATACTCATTAGGGGTACTACCTATACATAGTTTAATTTAATTACATCTTGATGTCAACTATATATGAGCTACATCATTTTTTACTTTTATCTTTGTTTTAGAATTTTTAATATGCAATGCATACAATGGAACTTTTAATTTATAGTTTATATAGTTATTATCCCCCATCATGATGTCTATAAAATACGACAGAACATTAGAAAAATATTTTACCGACTTTTCTATAAATCCCATATTGTTGTATGTAAATAGCGATAATCTATGGGCCCATTTAATGTCTGATACAACCTCTCTTCTTAATCGTTCTGTATATTCACTAAGTTCACATTTACCATTAAAATATTTTTCTATAACGTCAAATGATATGTTTGCTGTAAGTATCGCATTATATATACCTTCACCTGTAAATGGATCAGCAAGCCTTGTAGCATCTCCAATTAAGATAACTTTATCATTGTTATAAGTCCCATCTTTTCCATTCGGAAATGACAGTTGATGCCCGTATATTTTGCATTCTTCTACATTGCCAACTACATTTTCGTCAATCATATTAGAAAGATTTTCCTTTATTTTTGATGTTTTACTTAAAAAAGTTCCAACGCCGATAGACAATCTATCTTTTTTGGGAAATACCCAGCCATAGCCGTATTTTATTGCGTTAAAATCTACTACAACTTCACCTCTCACTTTTTCAATATCGCATTTATCAACATATACCTCTGCTTCAAGAGCAATACCTTTTTCTCCATTTAACAAATTTGCCTTATATGCAACAGTACTGTTTATTCCATCCGCACCTACTAATATCCTCGTTTTATACTGACCTCTATCTGTTTTCACAACGACTTCCTTGCCATCTCTGTAAAAGTCTAAAAATTTTTCCCCATCATGTACATCACAACCGCTCTCAACTGCCTTGTCTATTAAGTATTTATCAAATTTAGTCCTATCCACTTGATATATGATAGGTTTTTCAGTCTCTAGGACTACTGATTTATTGTTTGGAAATTTAAAAGCAATCTTATATGTGGTATCCTCCACATAATCACTTATATCAAGATCTAACATTTTATAGCACCTTGGCGTTATTCCGCCGCCACACGCTTTATATCTCGGCATAGTAAACTTTTCTATCAATAAAGCTTTATATCCTTGAGCTGATAATCTTCTGGCTAAGGTAGATCCTGCAGGTCCACCGCCAATGATAATTACATCATACATCTTTTTCACCTCATATTTAATTATAATTGCAAGGCTTAATAAATAAAAGCCGCACATCAGATATTTTAAATTTTATAGGCATATAAATATATGAGGTGGTTTTATGTTAATAAAAATATTCAGAGTCTTTTTCATACCATATTTTACGTCCCTTGGTGTTGTTATTGGAGGCACTATATTCGGCTCTCTTTCATCACTTTTCATATTTGAGTCTCCAATAAAGATAATCAATTCTATATTAAATGACATAAGGCTTTGGGCTATACTCGTCGGGCTTGGAGGTTCCTTCACAACAATAAGAGGTCTTGAAATAGGGTTAAGCGGCGAATTTACGCAGCTAGCAAAACAAGGTCTAATCCTTTCTGGTGCTTTTCTAGGTTCTTATTCCGGGTTTAAATTGATTACGTGCATAATAGGTGAATTTAAATGAATAAAATCACATCATTCGTAAGTGTCTTTTTAATAGGTGTAATTATAGGGGGATCAATTGTAAATGTGGCAAATGGCATCGTGATCGAAAAAATATCATTTGAAAGAGATGCATATAAATTAAACAATGCAGCACTAAATGAAAAAATAGAAAAATTGAATGAATCATTAAAGAATCAATCCTATAGAGTAGTAACTGATATAAAACCTTATGTTTCTAATAGTGACAGTAAAATCAGAATAGAAGTTGAAAAATATATTAATGAAAAGTTGAAAGATATTTATGGAAAGCAAGTTGAAAAAATTAATCCTGATTTAATTTTTAATATCTTTGAAGGGCGCATTTTATCCATCGAGAATAAAAAAGTATCTTTAAAAGTGAAATACATAGTAATCAATACGACACTAGAAATATACGTAACTGCACAGACAAAAGAATAAATTGATGTACAAAAGATGAATAGCAAGTTAACTTGTTATTGACATTAACAATTAACGAATATATAATTAATTTAACAATTTAATATTATAAATTCAAAACTCATCAAGAGTGGTGGAGGGACTGGCCCTATGAAACCCGGCAACCGTCATATTTTTATGAAAATGGTGCTAATTCCTGCAAAGCGTTTAGCTTTGGGAGATGAGAAGATGTGAATATTTACGCCTCTTCTCAGGAGGCGTTTTTATTTTACGCTGAAGGAGGTACAAAAATGCCGATAAAAATTCCTGACGGACTGCCTGCAATTGATATTTTAGCAAAGGAAAACATATTTGTGATGGCTGAAGAAAGAGCAATTCATCAAGATATACGTCCTCTCAAAATCGCAATCCTAAACTTAATGCCTACAAAAAGCGTCACAGAGACGCAGCTATTAAGATTGCTAAGCAATAATCCATTGCAGATAGATTTAACATTTCTCTATACTGCGTCTCACAAATCAAAAAATACTGCAGCGGAATATTTAGAAACATTTTACAAGACATTTGATGATATAAGAGATGAAAAATTTGACGGCCTTATAATAACAGGAGCACCAGTAGAAACATTAAATTTTGAAGATGTGGATTACTGGCAGGAGCTTAAAAAAATAATGGAATGGAGCAAACACAATGTGTACTCTACATTTCATATCTGCTGGGGTGCTCAAGCAGGCCTTTATTACCACTACAACATTCCTAAATACCCATTAAAAGAAAAAATGTTTGGCGTTTTTTTACATAAAGTATCCAAAAAAAATGTCGATTTACTAAGGGGATTTGATGATGTATTTTACGCTCCACATTCAAGATACACAGAAGTAAGAAAGGAAGATATACAATTAGTTGATGATCTTGAAATACTTGCTGAATCAGATGAAGCAGGGTTATATATAATAAGCACGAAAAATGGCAGGCAAATATTTGTCACAGGTCATTCTGAATACGATCCATTGACACTTAAATTTGAATACGAAAGAGACTTAAAAAAAGGCATCCCTATAAAAGTTCCTAAATATTATTTCCCGGGAGATGACCCAAACAATGAGCCTATTGTAAAGTGGAGAAGCCATGCAAACCTGCTTTTTTCAAACTGGTTAAATTACTACGTATATCAAAAAACGCCGTTTGACATAAACTCCATTGAATAGACATTATATTTGTGCAGGGATAGAAATGTCGATAATCTTCTATTCCTGCATATTTTTATATATATCCTGCAAAATTATTCATTGACTTTTTTACTTCTCTGTGCTAATTTAATTATGCTATTTTAAAATTTATAGAAAGGAATCATATACATGGACAAAGCACAAAAGCTCAAAAAAGACATAGGTTTATTTATTGCAACAGCATTGGTGACAGGCAACATGATGGGGTCTGGCATATTTATGCTTCCAGCTACATTAGCATCAAAGTCCGGTCCCGGCGCAACAATACTTGCCTGGCTTATTACCGGCTTAGGGTCAATCTTTCTTGCGTTATCATTTGCAAACCTTGGTTCGAGGATCCCAAAAGCAGGTGGTCCATATGAGTACTCAAAATTGGCTTTTGGTGACTTTATAGGTTTTATCAATGCATGGCTTTATTGGAACGGTTCTTGGATCGGAAATGCTGCTGTCGTCATCGCAGTCGCAAGCTATTCAAGCGCTTTATTCCCAATTTTATCCAAAAGCCACCTTGCAGCTTTTATATATGCAAGTGCTGTGCTATGGATTTTTACAATCATCAATATAGTAGGTGTAAAAAGGGCAGGTTCGACTCAAACAGCTATAACTGTCTTTGAGATTTGTTTATTTCTATTTTTTATAGCTGTTTCAGCCATACATTTCAAAACCAGCAACATCTTGCCATTATTTCCGGCAGATAAAGGCATTGGTACGCTGTCAGCAGCCGCTACTTCCACATTGTGGGCATTTGTAGGACTTGAGACTGCGTCGATAACTGCTGAAGAAATCAAAAACCCTGAAAGAAACGTAAAATTAAGTACGATTTTCGGTATATTGATAGCCGTAGTTATGTACCTTGCAATAAATATTTCTGCAATGGGTGCAATGCCTCAAAACGAACTTGCTAAAAGTGCTTCGCCAATTGCTGACATACTTAAGCAGTTTTTAGGAAAGAACATCGCAAATGTGATAATCATAGGTTCTGTTATAAGTGTACTTGGAACAACAGTAGGTTGGCTTTTATCAACAGCCCGTGTGGCGTATGCAGCAGGAAAAGACGGATTGTTTCCTGAAATTTTTGCTCAAGTACATCCTAAATTTAAAACACCTCATACATCATTGATTATAGGATCTGTCTTGGTCAATTTGCTATTATTGATGAATTATACGAAGTCCTTGGTTTCAGCATTTACATTCATAATATTGCTGGCTACGCTTTCTTTCTTGCCTGTTTACGCTTTTACAGCAGCATCTGAAATCATGCTTCTCATAAAAAGAGATAAGAAGGTAAATGTATTAAGCTTCATCAAAAATTCATTTGTGCCGCTTTTAGGCTTCATTTACGCAATATGGACAATATACGGTTCGGGAGCCGAGACCGTCATGTACGGATTCATAATGCTTATGTGCGGAATACCATTCTATATATATATGAAATACAAAAATTCAGTAAAATTGGATGAAGTACGAAAAGTCTTAAAAAACTGAAAAGGCTGCAAAAGTGCAGCCTTATTTTTATCAATTTTTAACTGTATTATTGTCTTCTATCGTCTTTGCTATAAGTGAAGCAAAGTATTTTGCTCCAGAAGGCTCCAGATGTACTGCATCTGGTGAAAAGAATGAATCATGACCATAACTTGCTTTATACCAATCAATCAATGTTGTATGCGGATATTCAGAAGATACTTTATTTAATGTTTTATTTACCACGCTTTCCCATGGTCGAGGAACACGCACATTCACTAATATTATATGTTTTACAGGTTCTGCAGCTTTTAAAAGTGACAGCAGTTGATCTTCTGTAAAAGGTCCATTTGTGCCTAGCTCAACTATCAGAGTATCGCTAATTTTTCCCTCTGCCTTAAGAGATTTTACGACATCTTTCGCCTGATACATCTGGCGTCCAACTTTACCATCTATTGTGATTCCGGGAAGCATTTCTTCCAAATAAGGCTTTGCATCGATCAATATAGAATCACCAATAATCGTTATCCCTTTCCCGTCCTGAATCTTAACATCAGTTTGACCACTATCATTTGACGCTACACTTGAGTCTGCCTTTCCACCTTTATATGGATAATATTTTATATCTCTTCTATTATCTGGTAAATTATAACTGTAATTTTGTACAATTCCATCACTTGTAACATCGCTATTTTCTACATAAGACGATGAAACATTTGTGCCATTTCCACCTCCACTGGAATTTAAAGACGTTGATGCAGCAACAGGCATTATTCCACTCATTCCTACTACAAATATACCTATTATAACTGTCGATACTATAACTAGCATAAATGTTTTAATTGGAAGCACTATTTTCCCATTCTTAAGTTTTAATGTTTTTATATCCTGCATTATTCTTTTAAGTGCACCATGCCTAATCGGATCTTCTACATATCTCCATGATAAGGCAGATATAAGTATAATCAAAAATATCTGAAGCACTGCTCGTATTGGATTTATTCCTTCTGTATTAACCGGTGGAGTTGTCAAGATGAGTACAGGGAAGTACCAAAGATATACACCATAAGACCTTGCTCCAAGCCATCTTAAAGGAAAACATCCCAATGCCTTACCTAAAAAACTACTCGAATGTGCTGATACCGCTATAGTAACCGCAGCTATTACAGATAATAAAAACATTCCACCTCTGTAGACAAAGGTATCATATTGATTTACATAGATAAACATTATGAAAATCGATAAAAGCGATAAAAATCCAATTGCATCCAAAATCAACCTCTTATTTCTTGACATATTGCTTGAAAGCTTATCACTTGGCAAAATCAATGCTAAGGCTGATCCTAAAAGCAGCCCAAAAACGCGCGTATCTGTTCCATAATAAACACGGCTGGGATCCATACCTGGCTCATACAGCATTCCCATGGCCAAAGCAGATGCTATAGCAAGCAGTAAAGTCAAAAACACAATATATCTTTTTTTCTTCAAATATTTAAATGAAATAATCAAAACAAGAGGCCATATAAGATAGAACTGACCTTCCACAGCTAATGACCATAAATTCCCAAATGTAGACGGAGGACCAAACTTTGCAAAATACGAAACTTTGTGAAAAATTAGCCACCAGTTGTTAATATACAATATACTTGTTATTGCATCACCTTTTATAGATGTTAGCCTTCCAGGATCAAATAATGTAACATAGCAAACCACCAAAACTACCATTATAAAAAGTGCAGGAAATAATCGGCGCATTCTTCGCAGCCAAAAATTTTTTAAATCTACTTTGCCGCTTCTTTCCCATTCAGAAGAAATTATATTTGTTATCAAATACCCAGACAAAACAAAAAATATGCTGACACCCAAAAATCCACCCTGCATGAAGCTTAAATTGAGATGATACCCTATGACAGCAAGCACGGCTATTGCACGAAGGCCATCAAGCCCTGCCATATATCTCACATTGCTGTTTAAAGGCTTTGGCATCGAGATCCCCTCCTAAAATCTGATGTTATATTTTTGAATAAAATGCAAAATATTACAAAATTCTTCAATATGCCTCATAACTGCCCTTTTTTCTTTAAATCCATTATATATTATCATTATTACAAAAACATTACAACATATAAATAAAATATAAATATCTCATAAATATTTATTAATAAAAAGAGCTCTTTATACGTTTAAAAGAGCTCTTAACATAAAATTCTATATCAATTTGTATATTATTCTTCCATCAACTCTTTGACGATGTTTATGCCATTAAGCTTCATATGATATAAAAACATCGTATGTATCATATCACCATCATGTGGAATTATTTTAAGCCTTTCTGCTGTTTTTACGCTTATATCATAAGTCTCAACACAATTTTCCGGTATAACAATATTCGCACTAAGATTATTTGCATTTGCTATCATCTTTATAGACATAGCCGTCTGATATACACATAAATCTGTGCAGTTGCCAACAATGATAAAAGTAGACTTTCCTTCTTTAAGCATGATGACTATCTTTTTTAAAAACGAGTTCCCATCATCAAATTCTCCACCAAAAAACACATTTAATGAATTTTTTTCATATATCTGTGGCTGCCCTTTTATTATCTCTAAAAGTTCTTCAACGATAGAGCTTTCATCAGTTCCTTTTACACAGTGCTCTGGATAATCGGCAAATTCCGCTGCATCTTTAATATGGGCATCATTTATAAACAGTATATTTTTTATGCCCATTCTGTAAGACGCATTTATCAAATTCTTTATAGGTTCTATTATGCCTCCAATTCTGGGGCTTGATAGTGAACCACTTTTGCAAAAACCATTTACCATGTCTACCACGATCAATGATACATTGTCAACATTTCCCGCATCATTTATAACTGTACTAAGCTTCATATCATCCAGGTTGCTGTAAAAGTCAAACAAATAATTTAAAAAAGGTCTTGTATTGTACAAAAAACTATCAAAATTCATTTAAGGAACCTCCTTCCATTTAGTTAAATATATATATTAATTTTATATCAAATTATATACCAAAAAAAGAGACTTTAGCCTTAAAGCCCCTTTAATTTAGACCATAAAATGTCTCCCTTGCTGACGCTACAAGTTTACCATCTTGGTTGTAAGCATCACATACAGCAACGGCAGTTGATTTCCCTAAATGAATTATCTTTCCAAATGCCTTAATCTTATCTCCAGCTTTAACAGATTTTATGTAGTTTATATTCATTTCAAGAGTAACCATATTTCTCCCCATCGTCTTTGCTGCAATTCCCATTGCCGTATCCATAAGCGAAAACAGCACTCCGCCATGTGCGATTCTAAAAATATTCAAATGTTTTTCAGAAATCATCATTTCCATTGTAACTTTACCGCTATCTAGCTCAACTATATCCATTCCAATTAGATTATGATATTGTGCATTCTTATTTGATTCAATTATTTTTTTGAATAAATCTTCGTTTATACCATTATTCCTTACTTCCAAACTTTTACCATCCTTTCATGTCTTTTTACATAATTATATCATTTTTTATCGCAAATCTTAATCTCTCTATAGCTCGGTTTTTTAACTTTACTGCACTTTGATAGCCTATTCCAATCTCATTTGCGATTTCTACTAATGATTTTCCTCTAAAGAAGTACAATGATATTATCCTTTTCTGCTTTTCCGTCAGGCTATTTAATGCATCTTTCAAATTTTTTATTGAAACGCATTTAAAAAATTCCTCTTCAGGTGATAGTCCATCGCTTTCGATCAAGTCTATTATTTCATCTTCATCATCACCAGCACTAGAATTTAAGGACAGATTAGGTTTCTTCTTTCTATGCATACCCATGAAGTAAAATTTAAGCCGCATATTGGCATAACCGATGAATTCTTTTCCTTTCTTTTCATCGAACTCCTTTATTGCTAAGATTAAAACTTCTCTTCCATCTTGAAGCATGTCATTAAAATCGTCATAAGGAAATTTTTTAGCAAGTGATATCAAAAGAGGATTAAATTTGTCTAAGATTTCGACTGTGGACTTTTCATCACCGCTTTTCGCCTTAAAGCACAGCTCATTGTAGCTTATCATTGTCTACACCTCACCAAATAGTGAGGACCGGTCCCTTTCAGTGCCGCACTGTGCTTTAATTATATTATACGAACATGTGTTTTTCTAACTTCGGCTTTTGAAAAGTCTATATATGATATTGCAAAAGTTTATTGTGAAAATTACGATATTGTGATTAAAATATGAATAATTGAACTCTGACTCAATGAATCTTCCATAAATAAAATTTTAAAAACAAAAAGAACACGTATATGTTGAAGCTAATTAACATATACGTGTTCTTTTGCTTTAGCAATATACTCTTTCTTAATAATATCTCCTTGCACCTATATAGTAAGTCCTAAACCACCCGCTAAAATCATCATATGCTGCCTTCTTTGAAGAATCGCTCATATGTATCAAGCGATTGTTTCCTATGTATATACCTTCATGCGTAGGACCATTGCCTGATGTAGAGAAAAACATTATATCACCTGGCTGTAAATCCGATAAGCTGACAGGCCTTCCACCAGCATACTGATCGTATGTAGTCCTGCCGATGCTTTTTCCTGCCTGCTTATATACGTATTGGACAAAGCCAGAACAGTCAAAGCCAGCAGGAGTCGTACCACCGTAAACGTACGGTGTCCCTAGATACCTTCCTGCAATGCTAACAATACTGAGATTTGATGTACGAACATAAGCACCTCTAGATGAAACTCCACTCACAACAGTCCTGTTTAGAACAGCCTCTGTTGCAGGTCCGACTATCCCATCTGGTGATAGACCAAATTTTTTCTGCAGTGCTATCACAGCATTTCTCGTAGCACTGCCAAAAATACCATCAATACCACCTGTGTTATAACCAAGTCGATTCAGCGTTTGCTGCAAACTAACCACTGCTTGTCCTCTTGAACCATACTTTAACAGTTCCATTGCAAACGCACTTGGTGCTTGCATAAGTGTTATTGACAAAACTACTGATGCAACTAACTTTTTGTGATTCAATTGATTCCATCCTCTCTTTATGCCTACGAGGTTAGTTGACGGGTTCGGTAAAGAGCAACCCTACCGCAAAAGCGGATTCACCCCAAAAATATCCCCCGTTCTTTCGATTAGGCATTTTTTTTAATAAATTTAATAAAAAATTTATATTTTTAATAATTACTTAATATTATACAGGCAAAATTAATCGATGTCAATTGCATACCATATTTTACCTGTAGTATAAAATTGTACATGGATATAATAATTATTGAAGTATCAAAAATGAGGTGTTAAAACATGCGTTCAATGTGGAAAGGTGCCATAAGCTTTGGTTTAGTTAGCATACCAATAAAGCTCTATGCAGCTACAGAAGACAATTCAGTGCATTTTAGGCAGCTTCATAAAGACTGTAAATCTCCTATCAAATACGAAAAAATCTGTCCTGTCTGCAATAGGCAAGTGTCAGACGAAGAAATAGTCCGAGGTTATGAATATGAACCAGGAAAATTTGTCATTATCGATGAAGAAGATTTAGAGAGAATTCCTAAGTCCACAGTTAAAACGATAGATATTCTTGATTTTACAGATTTAAATAAGATCGATCCAATCTATTTCGATAAAACATACTACATTGCTCCGGATGAAATAGGTGCAAAGCCCTACGTCCTTTTAAGGGACTCAATGAAAAAGCTAAACCGTGTGGCAGTTGCACGTGTAGTAATCAGATCAAAGCAAGATTTGGCCTGCATAAGAGTATACAATGACAACTACATGGTATTAGAAACAATGCACTTCCCTGACGAAATAAGAAGTACAAATGAACTTCCACCAATTCGCAATGTAGATCTGCACGAAAATGAGGTAAAGATGGCTATAAAGCTTGTGGATACTCTGACATCTGATTTTTCTCCTGAAAAATACGATGACAACTACAGAAAAGCCCTGATCGAAATAATCGAGTCGAAAATTCAAGATAGAAAAATTGAAATACCTGAATCGCCAAAGGAAGAAAATGTCCTTGATCTTGTAAGCGCATTAAAAGCCAGCATAGAATCGGTAAAGAGCGAAAATACACCAAAAAAAGCTAAAAAGAAAAAGGGTGCTTAAGTTTATGTCCATGATGGATGAAAAAATTCCACCTATGCTGGCAGTATCAGGCCAAGTATTTGATGACCCAGATTGGCTGTATGAGATAAAATGGGATGGTTCAAGGACTCTGGCATTCCTTTCATCTACAACGAGACTGCAGGATAGAAGACTTGTGGATGTAAGTCATCAATTTCCAGAACTCATGAAGCTAAACAAATTTATCAGGGCTAATGAAGCAATACTTGATGGTGAATTAATAGTCTTAAAAGACAATAAGCCAAGTTATAGAAGCATAATGATGCGCAAACACCAGCAAAACAAACTAAAAATAGATTTTATGAGCAAGTCTTATCCTGCCATATTTATTACTTGGGATATACTTTATGTTGATGGAAAAGAGCTTTTGAATCGGCCGTTAATTGAGCGAAAGCAAATGTTAAATAAATTTGTAAATGAATGCAGCATAATGCGAATATCAGACTTTATATTTGAACATGGTAAGACTTTATTTGAAGAAACTGATAAAAAACGACTGGAAGGTGTTATGGCCAAAAAAGCAGACTCAAAATATTACTTAGGAAAAAGAAGTAGTCTGTGGCAAAAATTCAAACACCACATAGTACTAAATGCTGTAATATTAGGTTATAGGATAGACAAAACTGCGTTAGTTTTAGGCCTTTACAACGAGGAAGACAAACTTATACACATTGGTAATGTAGAATCTGGAATATCGCAAAAAGAATTATCATCGTTTTTAGATGTCGCCAATGATCTGAAGGTCAACCCTGAATTTTACGGTCTTGGCATTAACAACGTCCAGTGGATTATGCCACTAATTGTATGTAAAGTTAAATTTATGGAGTGGTCAGAGAATTTCAAAATGAGAGCACCATCTTTCTTAGAATTTGCCTTAGATGTGAAACCTACCGAATGCAGATTCATGTAAACTAATTGAAATATGCACTATATTGATTTAAAATAAAATTATAAACGTACAAGGGGGATACTTTCAATTGGCATCAATAAATAAAAAGCGCATTTTGCTCGTACTAATTACATTTTTATTTTTAATCGCATGTCTTGTAGCGCGATTAATATGGCTACAAATTGTCATGGCCCCAAAATATTCACTGGCCGTCAAAAATCAGACAACATCTAAGATAGTATTAAAGCCACAAAGAGGAATTATTTACGATGCGAATGGAAATATCCTGGCCACTAATGTCAGCGGCGGTGATGTATATGCTGCACCAAAGAATATAAAGCATCCAGATAAAATTGCAAATCAGTTGTACAGTTTATTGGGAATGAAAAAAGATTCACTGTATAAGCTTCTAAACAATAAAAACTCGGAGTGGACTGTACTTAAAAAAAATGTTCCACTGGACAATATAAATAAAATCAAAAAGCTGAATCTTGTAGGTATTTATACTGAAGATACAAGTATTAGAAGCTATCCAGACGACAATCTATTATCGCAGACGCTTGGATTTACAGGAACTGACGGAAATGGACTTTATGGACTTGAATATTCATTTGACAAGTATCTAAAAGGCATCCCTGGTCTAGAGATAGCAAATACTGATGAAGTTGGTCACGTCATAGGACTTCCTGAAAAATTATACAAACCTGAAAAAGGAGATGATTTGGTCCTTACTGTAGATTCTGTAATTCAAGGATACGCTGAAACTGCCATTGAAAAAGCTTATGAAACATACAGCCCAGCCAATGGCATCACAGCCATAGTGATGAATCCAAAAACAGGCGATATCTTAGCCATGGCCAATATACCTGACTTTAATCCAAATGAGCCAAATAAGGTCAGCTCTCTTGACACATGGTCAAATCCGGCTGTGTCTTATCTGTACGAACCAGGCTCAGTATTTAAAGTCGTTACAGCCTCTGCGGCCCTTGAAGAATCTTTAGTCACACCAAATGAACAGTTTTACGATCCTGGATACTACATTGTGTCAGGTCACAGAATAAATAGCTGGACAAAATTAGGAAATATCGATTTTTCACAAGCAGTGGCAATGTCTAGCGATACAGTATTCATGAAGATAATCGTAGAAAGGCTTAAATTAAATACATTGTACAAGTACATAAACGCCTTTGGATTTGGAAGCCTAACTGGAATACAGCTTCCAGGCGAAGCATCAGGCATGATAATACCAGAAAAAAACGTTCACCCCGTAGATCTAGCCTCTATGTCTTTTGGACAAGGCATCGCGGTAACACCGCTGCAGATGATAGATGCCTTTTCAGCAGTAATCAACGGTGGATACTTGATGAAGCCAAATATAGTGAAAGAGATAAAATCAGGAGATGAAGTCATAAAAGAATTTAAGCCTCAAGTCATAAGGCAGGTTATATCGCAGGATACGTCAAATACAATGAAAGAGCTACTTAAAAAAGTCGTTGATGAAGGAACAGGAACAGCATGTCAAATACCAGGCTTTTCTGTCGGAGGAAAGTCAGGTACGACCGAGAATTACTCACCGGGAAAGTACACAGCATCTTTTGCGGCATTTGCACCTGTAGACGACCCTCAAGTAGCAGTTTTAGTAGTCATAAGAAATCCTACTAAAAATGGCCACATGGGTGGAGAAATTGCAGCACCTGTCGTAAAAGACATACTCTCAAACACACTAAGATATCTGATGATAAAAAAATAGCCGTGCATTGAAAATGTGCGGCTATTTAATATACAACGTCATCTACTTCTCCTTTTTTGCCTCCTGCAACTCTTACCACTACTCTATTTGGAAGGCATACTATTTGCTGGCCTTCTTTTTCTATCCAACCTGTTTTAACGCATATCTGATCTGGGCAATCAGACTCCTTCATTCTGACTTTTCCATTTTTAATTTCTACAACATTTATGTGTTTGCCATTGTGTATAGTAACCGTCTTGTCAACATTTAAAGGCAATTCTTGATATTTAGAACCATTCACTTCAATGACAACGTCAGTGCCTGTTTTATTAAAGGCTTTATAATAGGTAAAATATCCTGATATTAGAGAAATAACCAGCAACACGCCTATTAAGATTTTATCACCTATTTTCATACAGTTTAAACCTCGAATCCGTTATCTTTAACTTTCCCTTCAATCCTGATGTTGCATAGACCTTATAATCAGGTGTGACAAAAATGGCATCAACCCCAGGCATGCTTTCTATTAATTTCATTCCTTTCTCAACACCTAAAATAAACGTAATTGTAGACAATGCATCAGCATCAATTGACTTTATATTTGTAGACACTATTGTCGTACTAACAACACCACTTTCTGCAGGATACCCTGTAAAAGGATTTAATATATGATGGTATCTTTTCCCGTTTTGAATAAAATACCTTTCATAATTACCTGAAGTATCAATCAGCATGTCTTTGCCGGAAACAATTGCAAAATATTTTCCTTTATCTCCAAAAGGATCCTGTATGCCTATATTCCAATTTGAACCATCAGGCTTGGAACCATACATGTAAACACTGCTGCCGCCAAGATTTATAAGTGCATGCTTAATCCCATTTTTCTTCATAATATTTTCTATTTCATCAGCAGCGTATCCTTTAGCAATTCCTCCTAAGTCAATAGCCATACCTTGTTTTTTTAGTTTAACTTCATAGTCTTTAGCGTTTAGCAAGACATCCCTGTAATTTATATATTTCATAGCTTCCTTAATTTGGCTTTCTGAAGGCACGCGAGCATGATTTGTGCCAATTCCCCACAAATTTGCCAATGGAGCAATAGTTATATCAAAATTGCCTCCGCTTATCTTGCCGTATTTTAAAGCCGTCTTTATCACATAAAACGTATCTGAATTTACCTTAACATACTTTTTACCTGCATTTTTATTTATCTTTTCTACATCGCTGCCGGACTTTTGACTGCTCATGCGGTTATCAATTTCTTTCAATTTTTCCATCGACTCATCAACTGCTTTTTTAGCATTTTTCCCATATGCTGTAACCTGCATGACCGTATCCATCATAAAATCGGTGCGTGTATACTGCTGATTATTGTTTCCACAGGCAGTCAAAGATAGAGATATAAAAACTACCATTAAAATTGCAATGATTCTTTTAACAATTTGTTTCATATAATTATACAATCCTCTCAGTGTATCAATTTACGAAACTCCTATTTTATTATAATTTTTTTTAACAATCTATTCAAGTGAAACAATAGATGTCACTATCAACTTGTAAGATTCACTTTTTACGTATATAATTTTATTGTGAGGGGGAAGTAGACGAAATGATAAAATTCATGATAAAGATTTATATACTTTATTTAGTATTGGTAGCATTGCTTCCTACAATGCTTGGTCGTATATTCCATTACAATGTTATCTATAACAGCAGAAAAAAGAAAGTACCCTGGATAGTAATTACATTCGATGATGGGCCAGATCCAGAATACACGCCTGTACTCCTATCAATTCTTGATAAATACAATGTTAAAGCATGCTTTTTTTTATTGGCAGATAAAGTTGAAAAATATCCTGAGCTAGCAAGGGAAATCGTAAATAAAGGTCATGAAATCGGCATACACGGCTATAAGCACCATATAAACTGGTTTTTAGGACCTATTGCTACTTATAAGGAATTATTAAAATCGATTGAGATTATTTACGAAATCACGGGAAAGTATCCTTCATATTACAGACCTCCATGGGGATTATTTACAACGTTCATCTATCAGTATTCCAAAAAACTAGGTGTCAAAATAATTTTATGGAGTTATATGAGCTGGGATTGGAAAGTAAAAGACCCTGATCTAATAGTAAAACGTATTTTAAATAAAGTAAAAGGTGGAAATATTTTGATATTTCATGATAGCAGTGACAATATTGGTTCAGACAAAGAGGCCCCGGAAACAATGTTAATAGCTCTTGACAAAATTATAAGTGGTATAAAGGAAAAAAACTTAGAAATTGTTGACATAAATAAATTTATATTTTCTTAAATGGGGTATTATAAATGAAAAAAATATTTATATACTTTTGGTCTTTATGGGAATTTATTTTTGCAAAGCTGAATAGGATACACACAGTCGGAGGACACGATTCTGAAATCAGAATCGCAATCAAGAAATACAAAGGTGAGAAACTCCTGCTTAAGGATGGAACTGTGTTAAACAATGGAGATAAATTTGGTGAACTGCACTTAAACAATAAAGTCCTTACAGAGATCACATCCAGCAGCAGCTCACCTATAGCCGTTGGAATAATAGCATTAAAAAGATTTAAAAAATCTATAAAGGCATTAAAAACCTACATAGATGAGCACCATGAATTTGATGATGTAAATGTATTTATGGGTTACACTCTATTCAATGAAGGCGTTGAAATGTTTGGCTTCGAAGTCAGAGATATAAAATCGCCTTTAGAAAAATTCATAGTTACTCATTATGAAATGCTGCTTTTAGCTATATTTCATCCAGATGGGTTTAAGCGGCTACGGGATAATAAGTTTACATCAAAGATGGTATTAATTACAAAAAATACAATTAACAGTCGCTACTAATTAATTATTTTTTGCATTCTAATCAATATCCTCTTTTCATTTTCCTTATTTATTAATCCATCTATTATTGCTTTATTTATTTTTACGTTTTTATCATGCCAATTTGGTGGCGGATAATCTGTGTATTTGATAGCTTTATCAATTTTTTTCATGAGTTCATCATTTAAAGCGATGCTTTTTTTAACAGGAATATATCCTATCTTTTCTACGCTTTCTTGAGAATCTGTAATAAACTTTACAAACTTATATGCCATTTCCAATTTCTTTTTATCGATTTGTTTTGTTACGCCATATCCATAGACTTTTGGAGACAGTGTAAGAGGAACATCGCTATCCCCTTCCGGATATAGTGCAACATCAAAATCAAAAAGTTTATTTTTATTTTGAAGATATTTAAGGTACTGTATCTTGTAGCTTTCATCGATTAAAACAGCACTCTCCTTAAGAACTGTAAAGCTATCCCATACTTTGTTGTAATCATCACCGTATGAAACTGGATCTATTACACCCTTTTCGCTTAATTCAATCAATTTTTTGAGTCCAGATTCAGCCTGCGGACCTTCAAATGATACTAAGCCTTTATCATTGACGATATTTGCACCGTCTGACATCAATATGCCCCAAAGATTATAACTTCCTTCAATGTACATTGATAGGCCATAGTAACTTTTCTTTTCCTTTTTACCCATTTGATACGTCAATTTCGTCATATCTTCTAAAAATTCATCATATGTCCATTCGCCGTCCTGTGGAACCTCAATTTCTTTCTCGCTAAATAAATCTTTATTTATAAACATGACACTGCTGTACATACCTAGCGGAAGGCCATAGATGCTGCCTTTATATGTAAATGAATCCAGCACCTGCTCCTTTAGAGAATCCTTATAATTTCTGTCTATATACTTATTAAGAGGTTCTAGTTTGCCATCATAAATTAGCGGGCTATCTGAAGTAATCGGAACTATATCAGGTTTATTGTCACTACCTATATCACTAACCCTTTCATATCCATCGCTATTTTTTAATGGCTCAAATTCTATTATAACTCCAGGATGGTAGTATTCAAAATCTTGTATTTTTTTCTTAATAAAATTATAACCTGTTGGATCATCAGATGATTGATGTGGAAAATCCCAAAATGTGATTATTCCTCTATAGTCTTCCTCCTCAATTGGCGAAAAATCTATTTTACCAGTATCATGCAAATACATATAGTAAGGCCAGGACAATAAAAACATTATTATCAATAATATCAAAAAAAGAGTAAAAGGTTTTTTCATAAAATCCACCTCTTACTCTATCTATATTCACGTAAACCATTCTGTATCACTCTTTATTTTTATTAATTCTCATCTATCTCTTTTTTTAACTAGTCAATATAGAAAGTCTTATATAATAAATTTTTACTTATCGGCTTTGTCATCCGTTTCTTTATTTTGCTCATTAACTCTACTATCAATATATTTTTCAAATACACCTCTATCATATACGTTAATGGCAAGACCAACCAAACTTAAGCCTATCAATAAAAGTGGTATAAAAGCAAATAAAATGCATATAGCAATTAAAATTAAGCTTAAAAGCACCATTCCAATGGTCTGAGGCAGTTTAATTATAGAAAATATTAAAGCATTTTTATAAATGTGCTTAATTTTCAGATCATACGTAACCATCAATGGATAAATATAAACATTCATCAGAACAAGTATAAAGCCAATAAAAATCGTAATATAAGTCCCTGCAATTTTTATAAAGCCTGTGCTGTAAGACGAATATATCTTATAATTATTTATAAGAATGATAGCCGCTATCCCATTTATCAAAGTTATAACAAAACTCTGCTTAAAATTTTTAATAAACCCATCTTTGAAATCATTCCAAAGCCACACATTTCTGTTAAGAGTGTGATTTCTA
The DNA here is from genome assembly GCF_000145615.1 of Thermoanaerobacterium thermosaccharolyticum DSM 571. NCBI lineage: Bacteria > Bacillati > Bacillota > Clostridia > Thermoanaerobacterales > Thermoanaerobacteraceae > Thermoanaerobacterium > Thermoanaerobacterium thermosaccharolyticum. The sequence continues at coordinate 716,988 of NC_014410.1, read as the reverse complement.
AGCACATTATTGAATCCTGCCAAAGCAGGGCCAATAGTCACTATAGGTATGCACGATATAATAAGCAATAAATTAAGACTTATAAGTTGCCAAAAATTGTTCTTTAAAATATCAAAAAACAAAGAAATACCCTTCTTAGGGATATCGTCAGCTTTTAAATCAGGTCTATGTGGGTCGCCGTAGTACATTTTATTAAAAAAATTTCCAAACATCGTTTACCTCTCCTATATCAGTCTATACTTCAATTATAAATGGTATACTGAGAATTTTCAATGATAAAATTGAAGTATGCACCATGTCATACTAATAACTTTACGAAATATGTAAATAATAAAACTATACGTTAGCAAAGCCTATGCAACTTTTTTATTATACAAAGCTTTGCAATCGTATAGTTTTTACTTTATCAATTAGAAATTGTATTTAAGCCGTCAACAACTTCATTAACCATTTCTTCAGTAAAAATTCCATTGCTTAAGATAGTCAAGGCTCTTAATGGCATATTTTTTAAAAACGCATTCATCATGTCTTTTTGAGATGAACTGCTTATTTCTTGACTGTTTGTCTCTAACTGTTTTTTTAATATATTTAACATGTCTTGTGAGTCGTTTGTGTCAGACTTTATTCTCTTTATTATGTTATAAATAATTTGTCTACCGTATTGATTTGTAATTACATCGTTTATTGTTGAATTCCTTGTATATTCTTTTTTTACTGATGTAGTAGATGTTATATGAATGACTGTTTTTAATAAAATATTTTTTGATGAGCTTCCTACTAAAATTTCAAAGTCTCCTGTTTCGACGTACCAGTCCTTTGAATCAACATCATAATATGCAAATGATCTTTTATCTAAATTGAAGACAACTGTTTTTTCTTCTCCTGGTTCAAGATATATTTTTTGGAATCCTTTTAGTTCTTTATGTGGACGAGTAACACTGCTTTGTATGTCTCGAACATATAATTGAATTATTTCTTTTCCAGCACGTTTTCCAGTATTTTTTACTTTTACTCTTACTTCTATTGTTTCTTCTTCTGTTATTTTGTTTTTGTTTGTAGAAATGTCTGTGTATTCAAATGTTGTATAGCTTAAACCGTGTCCAAATGGGAATAATGGTTCGACACCTTTTGTGTCATAATACCTGTATCCTACAAATATTCCTTCACCATAGTTTACTACGTTTTTTTCTCCTGGAAAGTTTAGATATGATGGATTGTTTCTAAGTTCTCTTGGAAAAGTTTCTGCAAGTTTTCCGCATGGATTTTTTTCACCAAATAGTATATCTGCAATTGCTCCTCCTGATGCTTGACCTCCTAAATATGCTTCTAATATGCCTTTTACTTGATGAACCCATGGCATTTCTATTGGTGATCCATTGCAAAGCACGACAACAACATTTGGCTGAACCTCTGCAATTGCTTGTATTAATTTATTGTGGCTTTCTGGGATTCTCATGTGTTCTCTGTCATATCCTTCTGATTCATAGCTATCTGGCAGTCCTGCAAATATTACGGCAACATCTGAATTTTTTGCTATATATGCTGCTTCTTCAATTAATTTATTATTTACTTCGTCTTTTTCTAATTCATAACCTGGTGTATATTTTATCTCCGCTTTATTTCCTGCAATTTTTGTTATTTTATCGTATGGGATATCTAATTTAGTTGGTACTATATGTGAACTTCCTCCACCCTGATATCTTGGTTTTACGGCAAGTTCTCCTATTATTGCAATTTTACCTTGCTTTTTAAGTGGAAGTATTTCATCTTCATTTTTTAATAGTACCATACATTCTGATGCGACTTGACGAGCTAATTGATGATGTTTTTCTGCATCATAGTTTTGGTTTTTCTTTTTATTTTCATATGCTTTAAAGATTATATTTAAAATCCGTTCAACTGCTGAGTTTAAATACTCTTCTGATATTTGACCTTTTTTTACGGCTTCAACTATTTTTTTGTCTTCTTCACCTCCACTTCCTGGCATCTCTATATCTAATCCCGCTTTTAATGCTGCGACTCTATCGTTGACTGCTCCCCAATCTGATATGACTATTCCGTCAAACTTCCATTCGTTTCTAAGTATTTCATTTATCAGGTGCTCATTTTCTGTTGCGTATACTCCATTTACTTTGTTATATGATGCCATAACTGTCCATGGTTGTGACTGCTTTATAGCTCCTTCAAATCCTGTTAAGTAAATTTCACGTAATGCTCTTTCATTTACTTTTACATCTACAGTCATTCTATAGTCTTCTTGATTGTTGGCTGCGTAATGTTTTATAGATGTTCCAACACCTTTTGATTGGACTCCTTTTATATAGTTTGCAGCTAATTCAGATATTAAATATGGATCTTCTGATAGATATTCAAAGTTACGGCCGCAAAGTGGAGATCGTTTTATATTGATAGCAGGTCCAAGCAATATATGAACATCTTCTGCTATACATTCTTCTCCGATGGCCTCACCAACTTTTTTAATTAAATCTCTATCCCAAGATGCTGCAAGAGCACTACCTGATGGAAAGCAAGTTGCTGGCACACTGTCATCAAGTCCAAGATTGTCTGATTTTTTTGCTTTTCTCAAACCGTGTGGTCCATCAGTCATCGTTATTGATGGAATCCCTAATCTTTCTATTGGCTTAGTTTGCCAAAGATTTAATCCTGAGCATAAACTTGCTTTTTCTTCTAATGTCATCTCTGAAATGAGCTTTTTGATATCTTTTTTCATTTTAAACCTCCTCAATTTTTAAAGTACTTTAATACATTTAAATCATTCAAGGAGAATTTATTCGAATAAAATTCTCCTTGGATGATTTATTAATTTAGTTTTTAAACAAACTTTTTATTCCTTTTGCGATTTCATTTATACAATCCTCTGCTTGAGGATAAATACCGAGTTTATCTATAAATGCATGATCCATTCCTTTGTATTGTATAATTTTTGTTTTAACACCAAATTTAGCAAGCTTTCTCCCATATGCTTCAGCTTCCAACCGTAAATAATCAAATTCGGCTGTAAAAATTAGAGTCTCTGGCATTCCTTTTAAGCTTTCAGCAAAAATAGGAGATATATACGGATGTGTTGCATCTTCATTATTTTGTAAATAAAGTTTTTTCACCAGTGGCTGTGAATTTTTCATGCCTTCTAATCCTGCCATTATTAATTTTCTATGTTCATCAGTAATATTGTATTGATCAAGAGACCACTTATATTCTTCGGTATCAACTGCTGCCATGTTAACTGTTGGATAAATTAATGCTTGAAATTTAATCATATTAGTTTTTAAATCCCTATCCATCATGGCACAAACAGTTGCAAAGTTTGCACCAGCGCTATCCCCTGAAACCGCAATTTTAGTTGAATCAATATTATACTTTTCACCATACTTATATACCCATTTTACAGAATCAAAGCAATCCGTTAATCCAGCCGGATAAGGATTTTCTGGTGCTAAGCGATAGTCAACAGATATAACCACTGCATTTGCTCTTTCCGCTAATGCTTTACATGGATTTTCTACCACTTTAACGGTGCCACCAAAGAAACCTCCCCCATGAAAATATACAATTGCCGGTAAATGTGTATTACTCTGCGGTGAGTAAATTTTGATTGGAATAGTTCCGTATTTTCCATCAATTAACTCATCACTTGTTTTTATCTCTATCTTAGTAATATCTCTATTATTCCAACCCATTTGATTCCTTAACATTTCAACAGGAATATCTTTTATCTCAAGTTGACTAAGATCAGGCATTTCATCTGTTCTTTGTTTTTTATATTGCTCATTTAATATTTGAAATACCCTTGGATCAAGTTTACCCTCAGTATTCTCCTCTCCGGGGATGTTCTTCACCACAAATTCCAAACCATTTTCATGTTGCACATATCCTTTTTCTATTAATTTAACTAACTGATCGTAATCTTTACACATACTATTCACTCCTTTCATTATTTTGAATCATGATCATGCGCTTAACTTAGCTCTTCTTTCATTTAATTCTTTAGTCATCTGTTCTTGTTGTTTATCTAAATTATAGAATAGAAGTAATACAGCACTGATAATAAAACCAATTAACGGTAGCCAAATAAAGTTAATTTCTATCGCTTTTAATGCGGATAAGGTTTGCGGATGATCTGGAACATATTTACCAATTGATAATATCCAACCTGCTAAAGCCCCACCTATTCCCATTCCTGCTTTGACCCCAAAAGCTGGTGTAGCTGAAAGAAGTCCTTGAGCTCTAACACCCGATTTCCACTCACCGTAGTCAACTGTATCTGCTGTCATAGAAAACATTGCTCCCATAACAAATCCATTTCCAAAAGCTGCAATTACAGTGCCTACTAAAAATATAAATGCACTTGATGTCAATGATGATAAATACAATATAAATTGTGCTAATATTGAAAAAGTAAATCCCGTAATCATGACATTTCTTTTTCCTATTTTCTTTGCTAAAAATGGCATGATAAGTAATGAAACAACATTCAGTGAGCCTAATCCTAAAGCTATACTGATTAAGTTAGGCATCTTTAAATTATATGTCAAATAATAAACTGTCGTTTGAGCTTTCATTATAAAAGCTATGAAATTTATAAAAGCTACAAAGAAAAGTATAAACCAAGGAGTATTTCCTTTCAATGCTTTTAGTTCTTCTTTTAAAGTAATTGATTGATCTTTTGCTTCGTTTACTTTTTCTCTAGTATTGAAAAAGGTTACTAGGAATAATATAACAGCTAACACAGCAAACAAAGTCATAGTCATCATAAAGCCTTTTTGCTGATTACCATTGCCGAATACTTTAACTAGAGGCAACGTTCCTACACTGACAATCGTAGCACCAACTGTAGCTAAAATCATTCTGGTACTAACCAATATATTTCTTTCTTCTAAATTATCTGTTAAACTCGGTAAAATTGATGTAATTGGTATATTAATTCCAGAGTAGATAATTCCTAAAAGAATATATGTAACATAAGCATAAATTAATTTACCAGAAGCATTAAAACTTGGAGTCGTAAATGCTAGTATTGCTAATACTCCATATGGAATTGATAACCAAAGAAAGTATGGTCTGCATTTTCCCCACTTTGTATTTGTATGATCTATTAGAATGCCAAAAAATGGTCCATCAAATGCGTCGATGATCCTTGCTACTAAAAAAAGTGTTCCGACAGCTGCAGCACTTATTCCAAAAACATCAGTGTAAAAAAACATTAAATAAGTGGTAATCATCTGATAAACTAAATTAGAAGCAGTGTCACTAAGCCCATAACTGATCCTTTCTTTCCAAGTTGTTTCAAAATTTTTCATAAAGGTCCCCTTTCCTAAAATTTATATGTAATCGCTTTTTAAAACGCTTACATATAAATTTTAATTGAAATCAAAACACACAACAAGTTCAATTTTGATTTATCAACAGTCAATTTTTGATTTGCAAAAAATACAAATTCTGGGGACCAATTATTCCAAAAATACAAACTAGTTTTCTGTTTTTATCACAGATTTTAAAGCTTTAATCTTTTTTCTATATTGATTTGGAGTAATATTATAAAAAGTCTTGAACACCTTATTAAAGGATTTTTCATTTGGGAAACCATGCTCTAATGCTATTTCTGTAATAGATTGATCAGTATTCATCAAATCACGATAAGATTTTTCTAGACGAACGGTATTTATATAATTATGTATTGTCATGCCCATGTACTTTTTAAAGAAACGTGAAAGATATTCTGGAGATAAATTAAACTTTGCAGAAATTATATCTATTGATAAATCCTGACTGTAATTTTCCTTTATATAATTTGTAATTTCAGTTAATCGATCTAAGTATTTTTTCGTTTTGATTTCTCCAAAGCTTTTTTTGCTTATTTTAAAATTTTTCAACAAAAGATAAATTAATTCATAAGACAACCCTATAACTTTTATATGTGCTAATGAATCGTCTCGTAAATTTGAGAACGCTCTTATTATGGAATCCAAATTTTCACGCAACTCATTGAATATTTTTATTTTATGTTCATCATTCTGGTCAATTGAAACACAATCAAATGCAATTTGATCTATATCGGGATAATTTGTTTTTAGAAACTCATATGAAATAAAAAAAGTAACTGCCTTGCGATTCTTTCCTTGAACAACAGAAAAAGAATGTATAGCATTGGAGTTAATTAAAACAATATCTCCTTGTTCTGAAGTATAATGAATACCATCAATATAGATATCATCAATTTTACCAGATAACACATACGATATTTCTATGCTTTCATGCCAATGTCTTGGTACTAATTGTGCATCATCAGATGTATGAAATATTATTTTTATAGGTAAATTATCATCATTTTTAATTAATTCATATTTATACTCCATATAAATACCGCACCTCTGATATTTATTTTATTTATTTTTCTTTTTACAATAATTGAAAGATAATCTTACTTATGCATCAAATCTCACAGATATGTAATATTGTTTCATAATAAATACTACTTTAGACATTGTTCAACATTGCATCATTATATTCTATTTTTCCCTATATAATTCCCTTATATATATTTTACCACATTAAAACGTTTATGCTTAATTCAAAAACATTTTTATCACTTAAAATTCACATAATCATTTGATACTTATACGATGATTTTTAGTTACAATTTACAATGAAAAGCTAAATTTACATTGTGAATGTCAATAGAAATTTGAGCCACATGCTAATGAATTTTTGAACCACTTTTGCTATTGAAAAAGTGATCCATGTGCTAATGAATTTTTGAGCCATTACTAAAGGACTTTTCCCATGGTTGATACGTGTTCTTTTAAAAATAATTACTAAAATCGGTATTTGCAAAGTGACCATCTGAGCGGATAATAATCTACTCTATTTGCGAATTATCACGCCTGAAAGATTCTCCATTCATATTTAATACATGTGAACGGAAGGTTAGACGATCTACTAATGCTGCAACCATAGTAGTATTCTCAAACATTTCTGTCCATCTTGAAAATTCAAGGTTCGTAGATACTATTACACTTCCTTTTTCACTACGATCCGAAATTATCCTGAATAATAAATCAGCTTGGTTCCTATTAAAACATAGATATGATAGTTCATCTAGAATTAACAGGTCCACTTTTTCTAGCTGTTTTTCAAGTTTTAGAAGCTTTTTGTACTCTTGTGCTTCTGTAAGTTCTGTTACAAGATTTGCAACGGTATAGAATTTTACGTTATGCCCCTCTTTACAAGCCTTTAGCCCTAAGCCTATTGAAATATGAGTTTTGCCTGTGCCAGTGTTTCCTATCATAATGACATTTTGACGCTTGGATATAAATTCACATGTGGCAAGTTCCCATATAAAGGCTTGTTCGACGTATTTGAGTCTGGTATAATCAAATTCGTCAAGGGTTTTCAGGTAAGGAAATCCCGCTTTGTGTATGCGACGCTTTTGCTGATTTTCTTGCCTGGAAGCTACTTCTTTTTTCATTAATTCTATGAGAAATTCCTCATATCCCATATTGCTATCCATGCGTTTAATAATACTTGTGTATTGTGCAAAAGTAGGCAGTTTCAGCTGTTTGGCATAAAGTTTTATTGTTTCTTTAGCTACATTTATTTCACTCATTGTGCCACCCCGTATTGTCTATCGTATATACTTAAATCAACTTCTTCTACATTTACTGTGTCTATAATTTTTTGTGTACTTTTTTCTGGTATGCTGTGCTTTATTAGATAACTGCGGATTAAATCAACAGTAGGTGTAACACCTGCTGGAATTTGCTTTTTTATCTCTAGAAGCTTGTCTGAACCGTAGTCTACACAAAGTCTCAGAACTTTTACCATGTCTTTTGCTCCACCCGGAAGTGTTTGTCCCCACTCTAATAATTCTTGTTTTACATGGTCCTTTACGGGCTTCGCATTGAATACAGCTCTGGGTTTTCGTTCTAATAGATCTATGTAATGTTCTAGTTTGTAAGTTGTTTTGTTGGAACCATAGCTTCTGTTATGTTTAGCAATTTCCTGTCCACGATAAAAGATGGTTAATATATTCCCATATGCTTTGATACTGACATTTTTGCCTACATATTTTACTGGTACTGAATAATTGTTTCTATCAAAGCGCACTGTTGAATACTCGTCTACACTGACTGATATGCTTTTGCTCGAATCAAATACATATTTAGGAAGTGAGTATAATAATGATTTGTCTATTTCATACATTTGGCCGACTGTCTGTTCATGGCCGCGTATCTGATGGGAACGGTATTTCAAACAGTTTGTCATAAGAATCTGATTTAATTCATCAATATCCTTTACTCTTGGGACAGGAACTAAAATGTTGCGTCTTACCCAGCCTACCAGATTTTCTACCAATCCCTTTTCATTTCCTTTGCTTGGATTGCAGAATTCCATTTTAAATGCATAATGTGCACTCAATGCTTGATAACGGGCTTGAGGCTTGGCATGAGTTCCAAAACCTTCCTTTACTGCAACTCTCGCATTGTCAAAGATTAGTTTGTGTGGCACACCACCAAAATGTTCAAATGCTTTTACATTGCCTTCTAAAAATGATTCTTCATTTTGGCGATAAAATGCCATTACAAAAATATCACAACTATAGCAGAGTCGCATACAGAAAAGATTTATAGAAACTTTTTTGTTGTCAAGGTACACAGTAGCTTCACCCCAATCTACTTGTGCTGCTTCTCCAGGGTCGAATTGAAGTGGGATGAATGCTTTTGGCATCTCATCTTTAAGTTGTTGTACAGCCAATCTTACTGTGGATTCTCCACCTTTAAACCCTTTTTCTTCTACTAGACGATGATATATTCTTCTGGCTGTATGTCGTTGTTTTTTTATTCCTTCTGCTTCATCTTCTTTAATGCACTGTCTGATAAAGTCCATAACATCAGGAGTTAAGACATCAGGCTCACGGGAATATTCTTTTCTCTCCCAAGGAACATTGTCACCTTTGCAGTATTTTCTTACAGTATTCCTTGAAATTTTTAATTCCCTTGCTATAGCCCTTTGAGACATTTGATGTACTGTATACATTTCTCTAATCTTTTGGTATAAATTCACGTCGATAATCACACCTTCCAACCTCCTGTAAAATTTATCTTGTATAATAAATTTTACAGGTTTTTTATGAAAAGTGGATCACTTTTTCGTTAGCACAGAGCCACTTTTTGGCTCACTTTTATATTAGCATATACATTTACATTTAAAAAAGAGGTGAAATTAAATGTTTGAGTATCAACATTTGCAAAGTTCAATAGCTCCAGCTATAGTTATAACACAAAAAAATGACAATAAAAAATCTTCTTATTTATATGATCAAAGCTCAATAGCCCCTGGTATTATTATTGCTAAAAAAAGTAATAATAAAAAAATACATGCATAATTCAATAAGAAATTCTTCTATGTATTGATTTTACTACTAAATTAAGATAGAAATAATTTGATTTTTAATAATACTTGTAGCTACTCTTCACCATTTACCGTGAAAAGTAGCCAAAGCTATTGAATATTACCTACTTTAAGATTCTTTTAAGCATACTAAGACAATTTGCTTTTTTCATCTGAAATCTGTAACACCAGTTTTCTGCAAGCTTCTCTGCAATTTTCCATTAAAACATTTAACTCATCATGACTTGCGTTGCCAATATGGACACCTGCTGTAACACTGACGTTGCATTTCAATTCTGTTGCTAGATATCTGGCGGCCCATCTTGCCACTTCATCATCTCTATGACCAAATCCACAAATTACACTAACCGTCGCCTTGTGTCCTGGTAAATTATCAGTTTCCATTTTGGCATAACCAAAAGCTACTGCCCCAACATGATAATGAGTACCTCCACATATCGTAACACTATAATCTGTGTCACAGCAAAATGCTTTCAATTCGATTTGATATTTGCTATTTTCGGCAATAATAGTATGATATTCTTTCATAAAAAATGATCATTCCTTTCGTCTTGCTTAAAGCACAAATCACCCAAAGCCATAGTAATACGAATTTTTTATAGGACATAAGATGCTTATTCATCATGACCTGCCCAAGAAATGAATTTACTATAATGGATACCAAATTGCATCAATATTTTTCCAATAATATGATTAATTTGATCTTCGATTGTTTTTGGACCATTATAGAAAGTAAGCACCGGAGGAATGATAGTACAACCAAGATCAGCTGCTTCTTTCATATTTTTAAGATGTACTTTCCCAAAAGGCATTTCTCTTGGAACTAAAACAACTTTACGACATTCTTTTAAGCAAACATCAACAGCACGAATTATTAGATTATCAGCATAACCAGCTGTTATTCCTGCTAACGTCTTCATACTACATGGCATGACAATCATTCCATCTGTTATGAAAGAGCCACTTGAAATAGGTGCCGCTATGTCTTTAGGTTCATAGACTATATCAGTCATTCGAAGTAAATCATCCAATGGTCTATTTGTTTCATATCCCCAATTTATTCTTGCTTTTTCTGATATTATTAAATGTATCTCACAATTTTCTATACTTTTTAAAGCTCTAAGCAGATAATAGCTCATTTCAACTCCTGAAGCACCTGTTACTCCAACAATAATTCTCATCGTCGTTCTTTCCCTTTCTAAACTATTCAATATTTACTAAGCATTTTATTTAATTTTAAGACAACAGGTATTAAGCCAGGGTCTGTCATCTTATTAAAAAGATAAATAGCGTAATACATTTTTATATTAATCCGGTAATTTGAAACCATGCAGCTTCTACCAGTACAACGATAAATATAACTACAGTCAATGGAACACCTAATCTGATACATTCTTTTTGCGTATATCCACCAGTGTCTGGTTCACAGCCAACCAGTATGGCTAAATTGTGGAAAGGTAAGATATAGTGTATATTAATTGCAGAGAAAACCATCATAGCCACTGCCAAAGGACTGATTCCCATTTTTGAAGTAAATGCCACCAACGCAGGAATACAAACACCCATTACTGCAATAACAGAACCCATAAGCATATGTACAATTACTGTAATTAATGCATTAAGTAATGCTAGTATATATATACATATTAGAAGGAACAGTTGATGGAAAAAGAGTATTAACAATCCATTTATTCTAACGTATGTGCAATTACTTTTATCCCAAAACCTTGAATTAGTAAAATTCTTACATTTTTACTATCTGTCAGTTAAAATCTATAATTAGTTTTGCTCCTATTTTATAAACTTAGCCCATTTCTCTTTATCAATATCCATAAATTTTGCCCTCTTAAATCTATCTTTCTGATTAAAGGGAACCGTGCAATCAAAGATTGCTTTACATGCGATACCAACATCACGGATACTTGATGAATAAGCAGGATCATTTGAAGGATCAAGTGGATGGCACCTGACACCCGGAATAAATATTGCATCTTCATTCCCTTGAAATCTAGTAGTCATTGCCCACATTACATCGCTCATATCAAATATATCAACATCTTCGTCGACCAAGAATACATGCTTTAATTCACTAAAAGCCGAAAAAGCAAGGATTGCTGCCTGTCTCTGCCTCCCTTCATCACTTGGCACACTCTTCTTAAACTGGATAATAGCTACGTATTTGCCTCCTCCGCAAGGTGCAGCATATACATTCTTCAATCTGCCGGGCATTGCTTGTTCGATCATTTGAATGATACTTGCTTCCGTTGGAATGCCTGCCATAGACACATGTTCCCCACTAGGACCGATACAGCACTGCATAATCGGATCAACGCGGTGCGTAACCGCTTTTACTTTAATGATAGGTACTTCTTTTGAAACTCCAGTGTAACCCGGGAATTCCGGCATTGCCTTTCCTGTATGTGTGTTCTGGTCTTCCTGTACTATTACATTTGGAAGTAGCTCACCTTCAATTACATATTCTGCATTTGCTATACAATACTCATTGATGGTCAAACATTTTGTTAATTCAACTGGTTTATTGCGAAGAGCACCCGCAATCTGAAGTTCATTGAATCCGATAGGGGTAGTAGGCGGTTCAAATCCCGCTGCTATTTCAATTGCCGGATCAACGCCAATACTGATAGAAATTGGAAGCGGTTTCCCCATGGCTTCTGCTTTTTCACGGAAAGTGCCTAAATGGCGTGCACCAGGTGTAAAAAACATACTAATTTCATCTCGGGATTGTATGCACAAACGATGAATTGTAATATCACTATCTCCATTTTCTAGATCAGATGCATAGCACATGCCCATTGTAATATAAGGACCTGCATCTTCTTCCGTATTAGTCTGTATTCAACAACAAACCTACTCGTTTTCTGCTTGCTAATATTCCAATAGCAACTCTTGAATTGTCGAATCCTTTAATTTTGTTGAAGACCATTGCAGGTCCTTCTTTAGTGGGTCTCATCACAGTACCGCCTGCTCCTACATAGCGATAAACTCCTGCTATTTCAGCATGAGGATCAACTTCAATGTCCGTCTTCACTAACTGTCCTGGAACAGACTCTAAGAGCTCCAATGCAGATCTTAAATCTTCAACCTGTATCCTTTCTGACATTTTTCTTCCTCCTTACTAAATTTTAGAATTAATTTAAATAAATCAACTAATTCTATCATGTGTCATTATAATTTATATAGTTACAATACAGTCAATACTAATTTTAAAAAATTACAATGTAGGCATAAAAGCTTGTTGAAAAAGAATATGTTATACACAATAAATAGTATTTAATGAAGAAATTTCATAATTAGCTATTCTATTAAAATATATAAATATATTGTATTTTATTTTTAATAATAATACTATATATTGACAATTTGCTTTGTATTTTTGAATTATACAATTTCATCTATTAAATTTTTTTAAAAACTATATAGCTACATTACAGGATTAAATGTCATAAATGGCTTTATTTATTTAATAGGTACTTGCAGGCAACAAAAATCAGTATTATGTTCTGTATTATAAAATGTTGTATCCATGAGACATAGATCTACTATATCTCCAACTACATTAAAATGATGTTCATCAATCCATCTCATAAGTTTATAAACTGGTTCCATGTCATATGGCATTCCATATTTATACATGATTACATATTCACCTTCAGGAATTGTGATAAGGTTTTTAATGTGATAGTTACATTTATCATATGGCAGAATTATGATACTTCCGGCATTTTTAAGAGGATTATTCTGACATATTGATTCATATCGAAGCAATGCGCCAAATCCCTTTGATGGAATCATTTTATGCTTTGATAAGATATCCCATGCTTTCATTAAAGTTAAATGAAGTTGATTTTTTTCCATATGATCTTTCTCAAATGGCACAAATATCACCTGCCGTTCCGGTAACCATTCAACATGAGGTAAATTAATATTTTTAATTTTTACAGAAAGATGATCATAAATTTCAAGACGATGTTGTATATATGTACGTTTTTGTTCCAATTCAAATATTTCTGATTCCAATTTTTTTAATTTACTTTTCAATAATGCATATATAGAAACAGGATTTCTGTTTTCAAAACTTTCTTTAATTTCTTCTAGACTAAATCCTATATTTTTCATAAGACAAATTTCCCTTAAAATAGGAATCTGAGATAATCTATAGAATCGATACCCCTTTTCATTAGTATAAGCAGGCTTGAATAAACCACATTTGTCATAATAAATCAACGTCTGTCGTGATAAATTATGCATGGCAGCCATTTTACTAATTGGAATATATTTTTTATCCATAACCTTCCCTCCATAGTATTCTTATTATTATCAAAATTTTTAGAAAAACATAAACATAATGCCATTACCTCCGGTTCAGTATAATCTAGACATCCACAAAACCAAAATAATTATAAATATGCAAAAGACTAACAACAATATTCCTATTGGCAATGGAAATCTACAAGTTACTAGTATCATTATTTTTTAATCCAATATCATCTTATGTCTCTTTTATTTTTCACATAATAAAACTTTTTAGCAACAAACCATAAAAAACTGCATAATATTCCAAAAATGATGTTAACTGTTCCTCAGGACAAATCACAACCATTGACTGTACCAATGCTAAAATTGATTCACGTCTTTTACCCTCGTAAAAACCTTTTACAATTGCAGTAGCTATAGCGCTAGCAGCCCCTGCACCTACAGCCTATAAAATCCTAAAAAGTATAAGTTGATAAATGTTTGATGAAAATGCACACAAAAAACTCGCAATCATTAGCCAATAAGTCCTATAATCAAAATGGGTCTGCGACCGTACTTATCACTCAATGGCCCCCATATTAATGTTGCAAGGCTGAAAAAAACGAAAAACAGGATTAGAGTAAGGTTCGTCTTATAAACCGCTACATTGAAATACTTTGACATAGTTGGCAAAGCGGGTAAATAAAGATCTGTTGACAAAGGTACAAATGCACTTAAAAGTGCTAAAAATAATTAAACCTTTATTACCTAAGTATCTTTGCTGCTTCTTACTAATATTAAAATCATTTAAATTATTAAAATCATTTAAATCGTACATTAGATTATCTTTCCTCCTCGTATAATTATTTTCATAGACAATAAATTTTTCTCACATCTTAAAACTTAATAAAACACATTGATAATTGGAAATTACCCCTTCTTTAAAACCTTATTTAGAAATCACATCTATTGCCATGTATCTAAAATATCAATGATTAAGTACATGGCACAGGCCGCCACATCTTTTATTTTACTGCCTTTATGTTTACTTTTGAGATAACTTGTAGCATTATTATACTGTAAAGTTAATATGGGACAGGCTTTTGTCCTCCTTGCGGGTTTTCCGCTCTTTTTAGTATGGTCCCTACACCAGATTTGCCTTTTCTAACGCGAAATCTGCTTTGTCGTACATAAACCCCTAGCAGCAGAGGATTAAGGTTTATATACTAATAGCTAATTGCGAGGTTGCTACATAATCTCGTCGCTAGGTTATCTCAAATTAACTTTCAATTTACACCATTACCCTTTGAAAGGAGGTGCTATAGCTTTGAATAAACTTTTTGTAGGCATGGATATAAGCTTGGATGATGTCAAGGTTCATATTCTCGACCAAGACGGTAATGATGCTTGCTCTCGTTTTTCTGTAGATAATAATCCTTCTGGCTGCAATATTTTAGTGTCTCGTATCTTGGATTGTTGTAATAAATACAACATTCAGAAGGTTTTTATTGGTCTAGAATCTACTTCAGTCTATGGTTGGCATATTCAGTATTATTTAGCTGACCATGCTTGTTTGAAGCCTTTTAATCCTTCTGTAACTACTTTTAATGCTAATACTGTCAAGGCTTTTAAAAAGTCTCTTGGCGATTTGCCTAAGAATGACTGGGTTGATGCTTTTGTTATTGCTGAAAAATTAAGGTTTGGAAGGCTTCCTAAATCTTGTCCTGTAGATTTTAGATACCTTGCTCTTAAGAGGCTTACCCGCCATCGCTTTCACATTGTTGATAGTATTGTCAGGGAGAAAAATTATTTCCTAAGTAATCTGTTTCTTAAATTTAGTGGCTTATGTCAGATTAAAGTTTTTAGTAATAATTTTGGTGCGGCTGCTACTGAAATATTTAATGAGTTTTTAACTCTTGATGATATTGCGGCTCGACCGCTTGAAGATCTTATTGCCTTTTTAGTTGATAAAGGCAGAGACCATTTTAATGACCCTAATGCTACGGCTAAATTACTCCAAGATGCTGTACGCAAATCTTATAGAATCAACGCTAATGTAAATGATTCTTTGAATTTTGTTATCAAGTCTTGTCTTGATAATATACAGTATCTTGAAAAGCAGAAGAAAGCTTCTGAAAAGACCATTGCCAATGAAGTCAAAGGATTTAAGAATCAATTTCTTTGTCTTACTTCAGTAAATGGCATTGGTCCAACTATAGCAGCTGGCCTAATATCTGAGATAGGCGGAATATCAAGGTTTGATAATGATAATGCCCTTGCAAAGTTTTCCGGCATATATTGGTCAGAATACCAGTCTGCGGATTTTAAAGCGGAGGACACTTATTTAAAACGCACTGGTAATGAGTATCTCAGATATTACTTTATTCAAGCAGCCGACCAACTTAGGAAATATTGTCCTGAGTTTTCACAATACTATGCTCGCAAATTTAATGAAAGTAAAACTCATAAACACAAACGTGCTTTAGTTTTAACGGCACGCAAAGCTGTAAGGTTAGTCTTTGCTCTGCTGCGCGAAGAAAAACTTTATAAACCACCAGCAATGAAAGGAGATGATTGTAAATACTAACATAATATACCATTTCCATAATTAACATATATTCCCATTGCTGTTTTTAGTAATGGTTAGCTTTGCTATGCTCTTTTTTAGCTATTTTTTAAAAAATTTTTTTGATTTTTTTAATCACCCCTTGACATATTACCGAAATACTGATTAAAAAACAATCATAAATTAATCATAAATTATAATCTAGAAATCTTTAATATTCTTTTATTTTAGTATCTACTTATATTTCATTGTTGTACAAAGAAATTATCTATAAAATAGCTTATATATAAAAATCATAACGACAATAAATAATTATAAAAGATATGTGAAATTGAATCACATAAATTCTTTTTTCACATATCTCTTATATTATATCATATGTTCAATATATTATATAGAATTTTCATAATACATTATTTCATTGACATATTTTGTCCATCCATGCAAAGAGATCACTTAAATCATAATCCCCACCATGTCCTACGCCCCAAGGTACAGCAAAATCAACATTATATCCCATATTCTGTAGCTTTGTAGCTAAAATTAACGGTATAGCTAATGAAGTATTGTTGTCAACTGAACCATAACGAATTCTCCAGTAACGAGCACTCGTAATACCGCTTGTCCCTATATAATACATAGGATTCATCATTTTAACAATTGTTGAATCAGCAATTGATGAATTGTTCACCAAAGTATTTTTATAACTAAACTGTGTAAAATGTTGTGCATTGATTGTTGTAGTTCCGAACTCCTCATTCTCTGGCGCACTTAAATCTAAACTATCAAAAGCTGGAGTGCCTTTCATCCTTCCAACATACTCATTGTATTTATCTATATCAATATCTGTCACAGTTCCATTTTCTATCTTCACCCAATTTAATCCAGACAAATTAATACCCTCATTTAATGCTTTTTGCGCAGATTCAACCAAAGATGACTTCATATAGTCTTTAAATGTTCCATTACCATTTTTATCTAATGCTAAATAAGTGCCATTAGGAGATCTAATTCCTAAACTATTTAAGTAATTTGGAAACATATTTTTCAGTTCTTCAGATAGCTTGATCTGTTCTGATGTCATAGTACCAGAACCATTTCTGTCACTGTAAGTATTTATACCATTAAACTGTTCATCAACAACATATATAAGCTTTGACATGTTTACACCTCATCCGAAAGCTAATATAGAATGTTTTTAAAAAAGTTCCTTACCAGCGGGAGGTGACTGGTAAAGAACCATTTTAGCGTTATTTACATTTTATTGTGCATTTGAACTGCTCATAAGTTTTACTTTTGTACTAAGTGTCTTGCCATTTCTCCAGAATGTAACAGTAATCGTATCGCCAACTTTATGCTTAGCTATTATGCTCTGTAGCGAATCAAATGTTCCTACTTTTGTTCCGTCTACTGCTGTTATCACATCGCCTGCTTGAAGACCCGCAACATCAGCACCACTTCCTTGTTGTACCTGTGCTATATAAAGTCCTACTGGAATATTGTACTGTGCCGCATCTTGTTGCGTGACTTCCTGAACACTTACACCCATAACCGGTCTTTCAACATACCCATGTTTTATAAGTTCATCAATTATAGGTTTCGCTTCATTTATTGGAATCGCAAATCCCATTCCTTCAACAAGCGTACTTTGACTTTGAAACATTCCAAATTGATCTTGTGTATCAGAACTATTCGTTGATGTTAATTTTACACTTGTTATACCTATTACTTCACCATTGCTGTTTACAAGAGGTCCGCCGCTGTTGCCAGGATTTATAGCTGCATCTGTCTGTATAAGGTTAACTGCTCCATAATCACTTTGAAGATTTCTGTTAAGACCACTTATTATACCAGATGTTACTGTTCCTGCAAAGCTTTCACCGAGAGGATTTCCTATAGCAACAGCCAGGTCTCCTACCTCAAGTTTTGATGAATCACCTAATTTAGCAGCAGTCAAATTTGTAGCATTAATCTTTAATACTGCCAAATCGGTTTTTGTATCTTTACCTATTAATTGTGCAGAAAATTTTCTGCCATCAGATAAGCTAACTGTTATATTAGAAGCACCATCAACAACGTGGTTGTTTGTGACTATATATCCATTTGTATCAATTATTATACCTGAGCCACTGCCTTCAGATATAAAAGCACTTCTAAAACCATTACTATATGATACACTAGTATCAATTCCAACAACAGAAGGACTTACAATCTTAGCTATATCTGTAATCAAGTTAGCATTACTATTATTAGACGATAGTGGCAAATATCTGTTTATAACTTGTGTTTTTTGACCCAGATTAGTGTATTCCATAATTCCTGCAACAATCCCACCACCAATAAGTGCTGCAATAAGTGCAACTGTCACAAATGAAACAAGCATTCTTCTTCTAAATCTTTTAACCATCTTACCTAGGCTTTTTTTGCTATTTTCCAAATCATTTTTTGCCTTTTCTCCATCATTTTTGTCCTGGTAATCATTTGTCATAGGAACTTCGCGTATTTTATTTAAATCATTATTTGTAAAGTTTTCTGTAAAAACACCATCTGTATTTTCGTTTAAATTTCCCATGTCATTCTCATTTAATCTTTTTGTTTGCTCATTTTCAATATCCATATATTTATCGCCTCCTTAACATTTGTATACTCTTTTTTAGCATCATCCATAATTAACTAATAAAATTAATTTAATAATTTTGTTTCTATAATTGAAATTATTATATAAGATTTTATAAATACAATGTGAAAATTTTGTGAAACTTGTGTGAAAATAAAAAGAGTATATACAACGGTACATACTCTTATAACTTAAGAATTTATTTTGTTTTTTATAAAAATCATTATTACAAAATATTAGATAGCATTATAAAATACTATCTAATATTATATTTGATATGCCCATTAATGCCGTGTTGTAATCTGGATTTGAAAAAGCAATGCTGCAGGATGAATAATTCGCTTCAAAAGAGCGCTTTTTGATAGTCTCCAATACAACGTCTTCTATAAACTTTCGACCTCTCACTATCCCACCTGATATAAGCACTAGCTCTGGACTAAAGACATTGACTATATTTGCAATGCCTATGCCTAAGTAAATGGCGATCTTGTTTAATTCGGACAAGGCAACTTCGTCGCCTTCTTCCGCGGCTTTGTATACAAGCCGAGTTGTTATATTTTCTAAATCACCGTTGACATATTCAGATATAACAGAATAAGATCCTTCTTTAATCCTCTTTACCACATTATTAACCAAGGCTTTTTCCGATGCCAGTGCTTCAAAACAGCCGTAATTGCCACAGCTACATTTAGGTCCGGCCACATCTATTGTAGTATGGCCTATCTCACCAGCCATGTCATTAATTCCCCTGTATATTTTGCCATCCAATATTATGGTCGAACCTATTCCATGTCCCACCTTCAAAAACACAACATTACCGACATTTTTAGCAATGCCGTTGTAAAATTCGCCCAAAGCCATGGCTCTCACATCATTTTCAACAAACGTGGGAATCCCAAATTCTTTTTCTATCATATCCTTTATAGGCACATTTCTCCACCCAATATTTGGAGAAAATACAGATATGCCTTCACTTGATTTTACAGGTCCTCTTACGACAACGCCAATTCCAGCTACTTCTTTTGATGATTTTCCCTTTAAGTCTTTGATTCTATCGAATAAAAGCTTAAATATTCCTTCTTCATCTTCGTTTTTTATGCTGTCAACTTTTGATTCTTTTATTGTGAGTTCAGCATCTAAAAGATACTCTTCCATTATATCCGTGCCAATTATTATAACAATGAGATCAAATGCCTCATTATTAATTTTTAAGATAACAGGAGGTCTTCCTCCGCTGGATTCTCCCAATTTATCTTCTTTTACGAGCCCATCATCTAAAAGCTTGTTTATTATGTTTGTAACAGTAGGTGGTGTCAAATTAGTTATCTTTGCTATTTCAGATCTCGATACGTATTTATTATGCCGTATCACATTCAATATGAGACTTTCATTCATTCCTTTCAATAATTTGTAACTTACTGGAATCAAATCTGCCAAAATTACCACCTCTATTTGTCGTCAAATCCATTCGGGTTGGATTTATGCCATTTCCATGCAGACTCTATAATCTCCTCAAGTGAATTGTGCTTAGGATTCCAACCTAACTCATTTATAATCTTGTCAGATGATGCTACCAGTTTTGCAGGATCTCCAGGGCGCCTTGCAACAACTTTTGCTGGTATGGGATGTCCCGTCACCCTTCTTGCTGCATCAATCACCTCATTTACGGTAAAACCCTCTCCATTTCCAAGATTATATGTTGCGCTACTATTATCCCGTCTCAATTTGTTTAATGCAAGAATATGTGCATCTGCAAGATCTGTAACATGAATATAATCTCTTATGCAAGTTCCATCCTTTGTTTCGTAATCATCGCCAAAAACATTTATTAAATCCCTTTTCCCTAACGGAACCTGCAAAATAAGCGGTATCAGATGTGTTTCAGGATTGTGATCCTCACCTATCATGCCGCTTTCATCAGCACCAGCCACATTAAAATACCTAAGCACAACATGCTTTATTCCATAAGCATTGTCACACCACTTAAGCATTTTCTCTACAGCCAATTTTGTTTCACCGTATGGATTTGTGGGCACTGTGCTGTCTTCTTCCTTAATAGGTATCCTTTCAGGCTCTCCATAAGTTGCAGCAGTTGATGAAAACACTATCTTCTTAACGCCGTATTTAACCATTTTCTTTAATAAGCACATCGTTCCATATACATTGTTTTCATAATACTCTAAAGGTTTACCAACGCTTTCTCCCACCAGAGAAAATGCCGCAAAGTCAATAACAGCTTCTATATCATTTTGTTCGAAAATTTTGTCCATAAATTCGCTGTCCCTAAGATCGCCAATGTAAAGCTTACCTCCAAGTACAGCTTTTTTATGCCCTGTTATCAAGTTGTCAACTACTATTACATCTTCTCCTCTTTTAAAGAGTTCATAAGCAGTATGACTGCCGATGTATCCGGCACCACCGCATACTAAAATAGCCATAAAATTATCCCCTTTCTACTTAATTTTAATTTCTTTCGCTCCATCTCCAACTCCCGTCACATACATAGATGGTTCATAGCCTATTTTTTCTTTGTATCCATTCGTCACTTCTTTAATAAAATCTTCTACAAATTCTTCCTTGACAATACTTACGGTACAGCCACCAAATCCAGCACCTGTCATTCTAGAGCCTAAAACATAATCTAGCTTAAGTGCTTCATCGACTAAAGTATCCAATTCTTTGCCAGTAACTTCATAGTCATCTCTTAATGAATTGTGAGATTCTACCATTAGCTGTCCAAACCTTTTAATATCATTGTCTTTCAACGCTTCAACAGCATCCAAAGCTCTCTCATCTTCTGTCACAACATGTCTTGCTCTCTTTAATAATACATCATCCGGTATCAAGTATTTGTACTTATCGAATTCTTCCAGTGTAACCTGTCCAAGATTGTCTACATCCAATTCTTTCTTAAGATAGCTTAAAGCCATCTCGCACTGACTTCTTCTTTCGTTATACTTGGAATCCTGAAGCCCCCTTCTTTTATTTGTATTAGATATCACAATCTTATACCCGTCCAGTTTGAATGGTACATATTTATAATCAATTGTATCACATTTTAAAAATATAGCATAGTCGGCTTTGCCCATTCCAACAGCAAACTGATCCATTATACCACAATTAACACCAACAAAATTATTTTCAGCCTTCTGGCAAAGCTTTACTAACTCAACCCTTTCAATACCTAAATTTAAAATCTCATTCATTGCAACACCTGTCACTAGCTCTATTGACGCTGATGATGACAAACCTGCTCCATTTGGTATGTTCCCTTCGTACAACGCTTCAAACCCTTTTAGCTTATAACCTTCATCTTGCAAAACTTTCAATACACCTTTTGGATAATTTGCCCAGTCATCTTTTCTATCGTATACTAAATCGTTTATATTTACTTCAACTTTCAGGTCGAAGTTCAATGATGAAAGACGAACTTTGCCATCATCTCTCATTCTTATCGCCATAAACGTCCCAAAATCAAGGGCACATGGAAACACATATCCTCCATTGTAATCAGTGTGCTCCCCTATTAAATTAACTCTGCCTGGCGAATAAAATAACCTTACACCTTCACTGCTTCCATATATTCTCTTAAATTCTTCCACAATTTTTGTTGCCATTTAATTCCTCTCCTTTATTAAATTTTTTTAAAATGTATGCTGTTTAAAAACTTATCAAATGCCATTTTTCCTCTCTCATCTCGTTTAAATACACCTGCATCAAGCAGCACTTTTAAGAAGATTTCACCTACTTCATCTTTTAATACAACTTCTGCTTCTTCTTTTTTTAGATTCACACCGTATTTATCTACAAGCTCATCAATCCATGGTATGTGCTTAAAAAGCAAATCATCTTCAGAAATCTTATCTTTGTCGTATTTTCTATCACCCGACAGTATCATTTCTATTTCATCAAGTTCTTTTTTAAGCCTTCCAGGAAGCACAGCAAGTCCCATCACTTCAATCAACCCTATATTTTCCTTCTTTACATGGTGGAGTTCCCCATGTGGATGAAATATGCCATATGGATATTCATCAGTAGTCCTGTTGTTCCTCAAGACTAAATCCATCTCATACATGCCATCATCGTTTTTCCTTGCAATAGGTGTTATGGTGTTATGTGGTACTTTTTCACCAGAGACTGTGCTGTAAGCAATTATATCAACAGATGGGTCGCTGTAATTTCTCCACTCTCTTAAAATCATGGATGACGCCTCGATCAATTCATCTCTGTTTTTGCTTGAAAGCCTTATGACTGATAGAGGCCACTTCAATATTCCAGCATCTACATCTTTAAACATTTCACTTTTATAACGCTCTTCTACCTTTGCTTCCTCCATAGGAAATACATGACGTCCACCTTGAAAATGCTCATGGGACAAAATTGAGCCACCTACTATAGGCAAGTCAGCATTAGAACCAATAAAATAGTGTGGAAATTGGTCTATAAAGTCCAACAATCTGATAAATGTCTTTTCTGATATTTGCATCGGAACATGTTTTTCGTAAAACAATATGCAATGCTCATTGTAGTATACATAAGGCGAATACTGAAAATACCACTGCTCACCCGCAACAGTAACAGGTATCACCCTGTGGTTTTGTCTTGCTGGATGGTTCAAATTGCCACTAAAGCCTACATTTTCAAGGCACAAAAGGCATTTCGGATAGTCGGTCTGCTTTAAAGCTTTAGCTGCTGCTATGTCTTTTGGGTCCTTTTCAGGTTTTGAAAGATTGATTGTAATTTCCATACTGCCGTATTCTGTATCTGTCCTCCAGTATTTATTTTTCTCAATTCTATCCATCCGTATATAATATGAATCTTTAGATAAACTGTAAAAATAGTCTGTGGCTTTTTCAATACCCGATGATCTTTTTATGTCATTAAACTTTCTTATAACTTCAGACTGTCTCGGCATCAATAAACCCATAATCCTCGTATCAAAAAGATCTCTATTTGTAATCGTATTTTCTTTAAAAAAACCTTTCTCGTATGCATAATCTAAAAGAGGATTGAGAATCTCATGTGGATCATCTAAATCAACATCGCTTATAGTGCCACTGTACGGCTCCTGTATCTTAAATAAATCCAGCAATGAATTGCGACATTGTATATAGTCAACACTCTCTATGATGCCGTGCTTTAAAGCATACAAAAGCAATTCTTCGATTTTTAGTGAAGCGGTAGTAACATCCATTTCACACATTCCTTTCACATTCATTGTCATCTTAATAACATGATACTACATTCCTTCACTTTTTTCAATATTTTAATAAAGTTAATTTGCACCAAAAAAAGCCCAACGGTTAGTTGGGTTTTATGAAAATACTTATTGTCATTATTGCTTGCTTCAAAATCAGTTGTATTTTATAATGTTTATTGAAGACATATTCTCATGAAATAAATCCTAATTACATTTATTTAGAATGTCAAATAATAATAGTAATTATGAATAACAGTAGGTGATTAAATGAATATTCAAAATAAAGACGAACTAGAAATTATTAAAAATCTAATACTCAGTAATATTGATGCTGATAAAATATATCTTTTTGGCTCATATGCTTATGGAACACCATCAGAAGAAAGTGACTATGACATACTCGTAATTATACCTGACAACAGCATTCGACCAGTAGAAGCTATGCAGCTTTTAGGTAATTTATTATATAAAGTTCAGACAAAGCCAGTTGATTTAATTGTATCTAAATCAAGCGATTTTAATAACCGTAGTCGGCTTCCTACGCTTGAAAGAAAAATTGCAAGAGATGGGGTAATATTATATGAAAAAAATAGACATAGTAAAAGAATGGCTTGACTTTTCAAATAAGGACTTTTCAAGTGCAAAATTTCTTTTAAACATGCATCCAGCTCCATATGAAATTATATGCTACCATTGTCAACAAGCTGCGGAAAAAGTTTTAAAAGCATATTTAATTTATCACGATGTTGAACCTTTACGAACTCATGATTTAAGATTACTTTGCAAAACATGTTCAAACATTGATAGTGATTTTGATGAAATAAGTAATCTTTGCTCAAGCCTTACAGTATATGGTGTTCAGCCAAGGTATCCATTTGAAATTGAAATAAATGAAAGTGATGTACTTAAAGCCATAAATGATGCGGAACATATAATAAACTTTACTGTTAAAAAAATAGGATATAATACAAAAGACCATCAATAATTCAGATTGCACTAAAAAAAGCCCAACGTTTAGTTGGGTTTTTTAATTATTCAATAGTTTTTAATCTGCTTAATTCGCTTTCTAACATCTCTATCCTGCTTTTAAGCTCATTCACTTCTTTTATAGCCTTTTCTCTCTCTTCTTCTAAGCTGTCTATTTCATTTTGATACAAGTTTTTGTCTTCCCTGTCATTTGTTTCATTATCGTTGAACATTTTTGCTATTCTGTTTTTTCCTTTATTAATTACAGAAGATGTTTTATCAGCCATATCATAAGTGCTTTTCATGCTATTTACCAGTACGGGCTTTACCTTTTCCTTTGCTTTTGGAAATAAGATATAACTTAATGCGGCAACACCAATTCCCCAAAAAAAGCTTCTACTTCCTAATGTTTTAGCGATACCCATTGAAGTTTTCCTCCCTTCATAGGTTCTTTTATTATTTTATCCCGTTTACAGTATAATATTAAATCGCTATTTACCAAATATGAGTGTTCTTGCAATAGATTTATATAAATCTTTAGCTTGATGCTTTTCGCTCATCTTTACAGCATATTGCAAAAAATCGTTAATAGTTTCTTGCCATAATTTTACAATTTCATTTTTCGTAGACTTATCCTTCGCGTACTCTGCAAAAGATATATCAACCGTCTGACGTAATATTTTCGAAGCTTCTTCGAATCTTTTCCTCATTTCTTCCATCAGAAATCCTCCTTGATGAATATTTATAAACTTTTTTTCATATTTTCTACAAAAATTTTTTACCTTCCAGTGCAGCAGAACTGTATATTTTATCTATGCCTAATTCATAAGCTACTCTTTCCATAGATTCCTTACCATCACCTGATAATATATAATCATCATCCACACCTAATGGCATTATAGATTTTAAAGCTTCCTTAACGATTTTTCATTATTGTCAGCACAATCGGATGTATAATACCATTTTTTATTAATGCAGCTATTCTTAATATATGTTCCCTATCATAATTTGATGACAGTAAAATTTCACTTACAATTGCTTTACTTCTGTCAATGTGTCTATAGTACTTTTAAGCTCTGTTATCACAAGCAGAATATAAAAAATAAAGAATTGAGGCAAATAAGCCCTCAATTCTTTATTGCTAAATCTAATATTCTATCTAAGTTTATATCTTCTGCAAGTCTCAATATTGTATATCTTTTCCTCATCTCTTTCGCATTCATCAAAATATTTTTAAGTTCGCTTTTTTGCAAACCTAAATAAGATATATCAGACGGCGCTTCAACATCATTTAAAAGCTCATCTATATAATCACTTGATGGCACATTTTCTGATACCCATTTTTTCATCGTATCCCAATTTTTAAGTATGCGCTTTTGCCGTACTCTTCGCAGTTCTTCATCAATGTAATAATGATCAATATCTTTAAATACCTCATCAGCCATCGGTCCAAAGTTTTTTCTTATTCTGAATTCAAATTCTTCTTTTGTTTCATGTTTTCTTTCTTCCATCAATTTTTTAACTTCATCCTCATTTAGTGAAAAAACAGCATTAAATAAACTGACAGAAATTCTTGTCATTATGCCTACCTTTGCACCATGTGAGTGTTCAATGCCACCGCTTAAAAGCTCTTTCATCTCGATGAAATGTGACAGATGATGCTCTGCCCCCGAAGCAGGCCTTGAATTTCCAAACTTAAGCATAGAAAGTCCCGACAATATCAATGCTCCCATTAACTTTTTAATAGCTTTTTCATCTTTGCTTTTTAAGTTTTTACTCACTTCTATGCACTCATTTAGAGACTTTCTCGTATCTTCTGCAATTTCTTTTGAATATTCTTCCTCTGTTATGACGCTGCCTATATACCAATCAGACAGCGACGTAAATTTGCCGATTATATCACCAAAACCAGATGTTATCATGTCATAAGGCGCATCTTTAAGTATATTAGTATCGCCCACGATGAACACAGGATATGTTGCAGTATACGTCCGCTTGAATCCATTTACTATAAGCGGAGATACTGATGATGCATATCCATCCATTGACGGGGCTGTTGCCACAATACCATATGGTATTTTTGTCTTGCTGCTTACAAATTTGACAACATCGTTTATCGTGCCAGAGCCAACAGCAATCATTATTTCAACTTTGTTTTCCAGTGATGTCAGCACTTCTCCAACTGCTCTTTCATCAGGTATTAGATTGCCTTCCCTATTTAACATACATAACAATACGTCAAAATTTTTATCTATCAATATATCTCTTAATAGTGAACCCGCAGCCTTATAAGTATTTTTATCGCATACAAGCATAACACACGAGCTAATTCCTATCTTATTCAAAATAGTTGGAATATCATATAAGGCATTATTACAAATTTTTACCTCATTTATCATCATGTCATCATTCATAGCACTTCCTCCAATTCGATCTCCTTAGTGGAATTTCTGATTCTTATTTCAGGCTTTATACATATATTCACAGGCTTATTAAAAGCTTTCTTTCCTTTACCTATAAGTTCAAACAAAGTTGAAGCAGCAAGCCTTCCCATCTCTTCTTTAGGATGTATGATGGACGTAAGTTTTACATTGGAGAGCTCTGCATAATCAGAATCATCAAAGCTTACTATTGAAATATCATCAGGCACACTGTAGCCTAATTCTCTTATCGGATCTAAGATCCACATGGCGATTTGATCGTTGTAGCTGACAATAGCCGTCGGTTTATTGACCCACTTCGAGTATATCTCGTATATTTTTTCCCTTGGTTTTGTCTTCATCTCTTCCGTCGTATAAAAGATTATGTTGTCCTCTTTGATTTTAATATTGTGTTCCCTTAAGGCTTTCACATATCCTTTATACCTATTAAGCCCCTGGTTATCGTCGCTTTTAAATATGCCGATAATATTTTTGTGTCCAAGCTTTATCAAGTGATCTGTCGCTAAATACCCGCCTCCCTCATCGTCCTGAATAATGTACGATGGATTCAATTCTTCATAAAAGCTGTTAATAAAAATGTACGGAATTCCTCTGCTCTTTAACTCATCAAAATAATTCAAATTTATATGAGGCAAGGCACTTTTTGTAGGCTCTATGATCAATCCTCTGATGTCTTTCGCAAGGATGTTTTCTAATATATCCATTTCTGTCTCAATGCGGTTATTTGTATTGAAAAGCAATATTGAATACCCATTCTTAGCCAAAACCTGATCAATGCCTTTGATTATCCTAGGAAATATATAATCGTTTATATAAGTCGTTATAACTGCGATATTTTTATTATCATAACTTTTTACAGAATTCCTATCAGCGCAAAACGTCCCTAATCCTTGCTTTCTATAAAGCCACCCTTCATTTTCAAGGTCATCAAGTGCTTTCCTAACAGTATGTCTGCTTACACCAAACTTTTCCATAAGTTCACTTTCTGTCGGCAGCGGATCATCTATATTGATATTGTTTTTTATAATTAAATTAGTAATATAGTCTTTAACTATTTGATATTTTGGCACATTCTCTTCCAAAATTGAACATCCTCCCTCACCATCATATCTACCTATATATAATTATATCGCTTACTCAATATATAACTAAATCTCAAATCTGACAAAATATTTATTAAATATTCGTCAATAATTATAGAGTTTAAAGACTTATTTCAATAGTTAAATAAAATTATCACCTGAAATTATCTTAACAGGTGATAATTTTGCAAATCTTATTTAAATGGATTTTCATTCTTGTATAACATTGTGGCTGGTTGATTAAATGAAACATCATCGACGCCTAAAAGCTTCATAGCAGCGTACAAAACTTTGCCAGCATGCTTAAATGCAACACCTACATGATGTGGAAAATTCTTTTCTATCAAGACATGCCGATAAAAGCGCGCCATCTCTCTTACCGCAAATACTCCAATGCTGCCAAAAGACATAGGATCTATATCAAGCACTTCACCTTCTGCGACGTAACTTCTAAGCTTTGTATCTGCTGTGCTTTGCAGTCTAAATAGAGTTATATCACCTGGTCTTATAGTCCCTTCTAATGTACCTCTCGTTATATCCGGCTCTTTATCGGGCTCTAATAATCTATGCATTATGCGCTGATACTTCATAGAAAAATTTTTCATCATGCAACTGCTGGTATTTCCACAGTGAAATCCCATAAAAAGATCACTATTTTTGTAATCACCAATTTTATCTTTATTGCTTTCATACATATCTTTCGGAACAGTATTGTTGATATCTAGTAGTGTTGCTGGTAAATTTGTGGCACATGTTATAATGTATTCGCTAAGTGCACCATATATATCCGTCTCACAAGCCACAGGTATGCCGCTTGCTGCTAGCCTTGAATTTACAAAGCATGGTACAAATCCAAATTGGGTTTGAAATGCCGGCCAACACTTATTAGCAAAGACTACGAATTCTGATGCACCTATGTTTTTTTCTACCCAATCCTTTAATGTAAGTTCATACTGTGCAAGCTTCGGCAGTATCCCACCAAACATATTGCCAGAACCTAATTCTTTTTCCATGTCTTTTATAACATCTGGAATCCTTTTATCATCTTTATGATTATTGTAAGCTTCAAAAAGATCTAATTCGGAATTCTCCATTATCTCGATGCCTAAATCATACAAAGGCTTTATAGGCGCATTACATGCGAGAAAGTCCTGTGGCCTCGGTCCAAAGCTTATTATCTTTAACTTTTTAAGTCCTAATATTACTCTTGAAATATCTTTAAAATCTGATATCATATCAGCTATTTCTTCTGCATATCCAACTGGAAACTCTGGTATATACACCCGCAAATTTCTCAAATTCAGGTTATATGAAGCATTAAGCATTCCGCAATATGCGTCACCGCGTCCATCGTATAGATTGTCTTTTGTCTCCTCTGCCGCCGCAACAAACATCACTGGACCATCAAATTTCTGCGCCAGCATTGTCTCAGGACCTTCGGGTCCAAAATTCCCAAGGTATATGACAAGTGCATTTACACCTAAATCATAAACCTCTTTCAGTGCATTCATTGCATCTATTTCATTTTCTACAGTTGTCGTAATTTCTTTTATAGATATGCCTTTTTCTGTACAAGCTTTTACTACCGCATCTCTTCTTTTCTCACTTAAAGTGATAGGAAAACAATCCCTGCTGGTAGCTACAATTCCTAGTTTAACTTCTGGTATGTTTATCATATAAAATCCTCCTCTAAAATAGATTTTGCCATCTTTACATAATTTCAAATTTCCTTTATTTCTTTTACTGGCCGTATTTAGTCAGATATCTTTCATGTGCTCTTTTTACTTCTTCATCTGGTATAACATCAGGAGTGCCCAATAACAACGCTAGATGAACAGTTTTTGCCGTATCTTCTACCATAACAGCGGCTTTTAAAGCTGCTTCCGGCGTATTTCCTATTGTGAAAACCCCATGATTTTTCATCAGTATTGCAGGACTTTCCCCTATATATTCTACAATGGCTTTGCCTATCTCTTCGCCACCTATCTTGGCATAAGGTCCTACAGGGATGGCACATCCAAATTCGTCTGCAATAGCAGTAAGATAAACTGGTATTGACCGGCCAAGTGCTGCAAAACTTGTAGCATACGGTGAATGCGTATGGACAATGCCATTTACATCATTCCTATGTTTATAAACATATAGATGTGTTGCTGTATCAACAGAAGGCTTTAACTTGCCCTCTACAACATTGCCATCTAAATCCACAACAACCATGTCATCTGGAGTCATATCATCGTATAAAACCCCGCTAGGCTTAATGACGACAAGACCTGTATCAGGATCTCTTCCGCTTACATTGCCGCTTGTCATTGTCACTAAATTGTTTTTAGGAAGCATCATGTTCATCTTATATACACGTTGTTTTAGTTGCTCTAACATCTGAAACCACCTCTTTTATGTTTTTTAGCCTCTTCATTACATCATTTGCCCCTCTTCCAAAGTAGTCGTGGAGGAGTTTATATTCCTGAAATAGCTTCTCGTATATTTCAACATTTTCAGAAATAGGTTTAAATGTCTTGTCTTTTAACTTCGGTATGACTTTAGCTGCTTCAAATATACTGTCAAAACCGCCATTTTCCTTTCCTGCTGCAACTGCGCCAAACATCGCCGCTCCTAATGCCGGCGTTTGATTTGATTTAGATACTTTAATCTCTAAGTTTGTCACATCAGAGTATATCTGCATCAGCATTGGATTTTTTTCAGGGAGTCCACCACAAGCGTAAAGCTCATCTATTTTTATGCCGTATGCATTAAATGTATCTATTATCATACGTGTACCGTATGCGGTTGATTCTATCAAAGCTCTATAGATTTCTTCAGGTTTAGTTCTAAGTGTCAACCCTAAAATCAAACCCGTAAGATCTGCATCCACAAGCACAGATCTATTTCCATTCAGCCAATCAAGCGCAAGAAGTCCGCTTTCCCCTGGTTTTAATTTTGAAGCTTTTTCTGTTAAAAGCTCGTGTATAGAGATATTTCTTTCTTTTGCTTCTTTCCTATACTCTTCTGGTACACAATTGTCTACAAACCATGCAAATATATCACCTACTGCTGATTGTCCAGCTTCATATCCATAAAATCCCGGTACTATTCCGTCTTCAACGACTCCGCACATGCCCGGCACTTCAACTTCCTTGTCACCTAGAACCACATGACAAATAGAAGTCCCCATTATCATTACCATCTTGCCTGGAGATGCTACACCTACTGCCGGCAGTGAAACATGTGCATCAACATTGCCTACAGCAACAGCAATGCCTGGTTTTAAACCAATCATTTCTGCCATTTCCTCAGTTAATTCACCTGCTTTTGTGCCTAAAGGATATATATCTCTTGATAACTTTTCATCTACTACATTTTCAAGCCGTTCATCTAACGCTTTAAAAAATTCCTTTGACGGGTATCCCTTTCTCTTATGCCAAATCGCTTTATAGCCTGCTGTACAGCTATTTCTCCTTTCATTGCCAGTAAGCTTCAATATGACCCAGTCAGTTGCTTCTATGAATTTATCTGCCTCTTCATAGACATCTGGTGCTTCATTTAAAATCTGCCATATCTTCGGTATCAGCCATTCAGAGGAAATCTTTCCACCATACCTTGCTAAGAAATCCTCGCCTCGTAAAGATGCTATTTTATTTAGCATATTTGCCTCAGGCTGTGCTGCATGATGCTTCCACAGCTTGACATACGCATGTGGATTTGATTTATATTCTGGTAAATCACATAAAGGTGTACCATCTTTTTTTATGGGAAGCATCGTGCATGCCGTAAAGTCTATACCAATGCCCACTACATCATCTTTATTTATTCCAGATTGGTTTATTACATCTGGAATTATCTTTTTCAAAACCTCAATATAATCATCGGGATGCTCTAATGCCCAATCCTGCGGCAATACTGTCCCATCTGGAAGCTTCTCATCCATCACACCGTGTGGATAGTTCATAGTCGAAGAAGCTACTTCCTCTGCTGTCTCAAGGTTTAATAGCAACGCTCTTGCAGATTCTGTACCATAATCAATACCTATCGAAAATTTTGCCATGTTATCAACCCCTTTACACTTCAACATACTCAATATCTAATAACTCGCATAACAATTTCCATCTCATAGTAGTGTCACCAAGTGTCAAACACTGATGATGTGTACCACCATTTTTAAGCCATCCATTTAAGCATGCTCTAACTCCATTTTCAGGCTTAAAATGGAAATAAGGCATCTCTATATTCTTCACTTCTTCAGTGTCTAAAATTTCTCCTCTTGATACAACTAATCTATATTTTTCACCTTCTATAGACACAAGAGATGCAAGCGTTGCAATACCAGGTTGAGCCATAAACACTACTGTTGGAGGATTTTCAAGTTTCCCTATCCCAAGCTCTCTGTCAACCAATTTTATCGGCCTGTCTTTCCTAGCAATTTTCCAATTACCTTCTCCCATGTGGCTCATCAAAATAGAATTTCTCTTAAAGTCCATTGCGTACATTTCTGTAAAGTGAGCATTACCTATCAAAACATGTCCTGCTGCAACTAAGCTGGCAGTGACGACATCACCCTCTGCTGCATAGCCATAACCTTCCGCCATCAAGTTTGATGCTGCCATCATGTGTATCTGTTTAAATCTCCCATCACCTTTAAAAACATCAAAATGAGCACTAAAGCCTGCATATCCTTTATCTTCAAGCAACTTCTTAAATCCCATTTGAAGCCTTGCAGCATACCTGTGGCTTTCATCACTTAATTTAGGATCTATATAAAAGTTCTTCTTATTTTCCTCTATTACCTTATCAATTTCTTCATCTGTGGCTTCTTCCATATATCTGTAAACTTGGCCAATGTACTCCTGATTTATTTGCGGACCTATTTTCCTGGTAAAAGCCGCATCATCACCCATTATGTCATACATGCCATGCATTCTTCCAAATTGTGCAATCTTCATATTTCTCAAAGCTTTTATCGTCTTTACAGCTTTAGCCCAATCATTCACAAACTCTTTATATTCCTCAGAATGCCAATCTTCTGTTATGATTGGACAAGTTATACCCATTCTCATGATAGTGTTTGAAGTATCCTGTGCACCGTGAACACCTTGATTGTACGTCAAATCTCCCATATCCCAATCATCTGTTACAGTGCTTTCTGGCTGAATATTTGCAAGCATAATTGGAAGCCTATTGCTTCTTAACGCATTAACTAGATTTGTAGCTGGTCCGTATGTCAGCATGACAATCATTATCCCATCGAGATCTTTATCATTGAATTCTTTAACTATCCTTTCTATATCATTTCTGTTTTTAGCAGCACCGGGAAAATAAAAATTAGCAATATCACCTAACCTGTTTATAACTTGTTGTGCATACATCTCTTGCCTTTCGGTAATACCTGGTAGCATATCGTCGTATAGCTCCTGCATAATACCTAGAAAGCCTATCCTCGGTCTTTCATCTTTGTACACAATAATCACTCCTTTGGATTTAAATAATGTCATACATTCGGATGTATTTGTCTATAACTCTAAATGTACGTACATTTATAATATTTATATTCTACATCCTATCAAAAATTCCTGCTAATCTATAAAACTTTTTATCTCTTTTATATCTGGATAAAAACTTATTAGCAATTATTTAGATTCTTTATCCATTTTACCCCATATTGCTGTACCAGTCTGATCGTAGCCTGTAAATACTAAAGTTGGATTCCAATTTTCCCAATCCCAAGCAGAAATAATTTTAGCTGTTTCAATCCAATATTGTCCTTTCTGTACATGGTCTGGATCATAAAAATATAATTTGATTGTATTTTTACCACTAAACTTCCAATAATCTTTGCTATCATTTGTGTTAATTTTGCCATTTCTAAGTAATTCAATCTTAGTAGATGTTATCTCAGAATTAACATTTTTATCAAGTTCTATAATTTCCCATTTCCCGATTATATCATTTTTATCTATTTGCTGCTCAGTTTCTCCTGCATAACGTTCTGGTGAAACCATAGGCCAACCATTGTCTGACCACAATATTTTTCTTACATGAAGATACGGCCAATTTGTATCTTTTTCTCCTCTTGCATGATGGATAATATAATAATTATTTCCATCTACTAGTACAGAATTATGTCCCGGTGCTATCCAACCATCATTTCCATCAAATTTATAACTTCCCAAGATTTTTGTGCCACTATCAACGTTTGTATCTGTCATTAAATTGCCATTAAAGTCCATATATGGTCCATCTATATTATCAGAACGTGATACTCTAACATTATAGTCACTAAATAGCGAATCAAAAGATGTGAATAAATAATATTTTTTCTGTTGCTTATTGTATATAATATATGGTCCCTCAATTGCATCTGCACCACTACGCCTTGCAATTAGCTTTGGTGTAGCATTGTTTAATAATTTTCCTGTTTTTGGATCAAGCTGTACTATGTATATTCCACCAAAAAATGAACCAAAATCCATCCACATTGTACCATCAGCAGCGTATACAATATTAGGATCTAAAGCATTCCATTCATCACCTTGTTGAGATTTAAATACCGCTCCTTGATCTTGCCAAGGCCCTTCTATTGATTTACTTGTTGCCAAACCTATAAATGATTGATTCGTGCCAAAAGTAGATGCTACATAATATAAATAATACGTATCACCAATTTTAGTAACGTCTGGTGCCCACAAATTTGTTGCACCAGTCCACTTTTCGGCTTCTTTTGGCACTCCATCTAAAGCATATCCGACCCATTGCCAATGAATTAAATCCTTAGATTTGCGTACTTGTATTCCCGCACGTGGTGTGCCGCCTACTTTTACATCTGTAGAAAAGATATAATACCAATCTCCATCTTTAAAAATTGATGGATCATGAACATTCATTGGTCCCCATTTTACTTCATCATTTATTATAGACGAATCATACAGATCATCTTTCGGGGGCTCCTTTGGATATATTAATGAAACTTTTGAACTATTACTAGAACATGCTGACATTAATATACTAATCAATCCTGTCAAAATTAGAAATACTATCCGTTTCATATCACATACCCCCCATTTGTTATAACGCTATTAAAAATATTTTGTCGGCAATTGGCTTTAAATAAATTGATATCTTATAATCTAATATTAGCTCCCTTTCTGATAAAATAAGGTATTATGTTTAATGGCGCATCGCATATTATATGTTGCCCTCCTTCATAGCAAACACCTGTATTCGAATTTATCCACTCTGTACCTGCTGGTAAATAGACATCTCTTGATGTTTTACCTTCATATAGTATAGGAGCAACCAAAATATCAGGTCCAAACATATACTCATCTTCAATATTCCAAGATATTTTGTCATTTGGAAAATCATAAAATAAAGGTCTCATTGGTGGTGCACCTTTCTCATGGGCAAGCTTCATTTGTTCCATTATATATGGACGTAGTTTTTCACGCAAAAGTAAAAGATTTTTTATAATTTCATAAGCTTCTTCTCCAAAACTCCACACTTCGTTAGGACCACATATATTAAAATCAAATATGCCAGTATCTTCACCTCCTGGCTGTCCAACCGGTAAACGGTGTCCATGCAATCTAAAAATAGGACAAAATGTACCATATTGAAACCAACGTATAATTAATTCTTGAAACTTCGGATCTTTTGGATCGCCTCCAAAAAAGCCACCAATATCAGTTGTCCACCAAGGAATTCCTGATAATCCAATATTAAGTCCAGCACAAACTTGTTTACGTAAAGTTTCAAAATTTGATTGAATGTCACCGGACCAAACAGCTACTCCATATCGTTGACTTCCAGCCCATGCTGAACGTGAAAGATTAATTATATCATTAATACCTTCTTTTATCATTCCATCATAAAACGCCTTGGCATAATACAATGGATATAAATTGCTAAATTCTAAACCTGTACCAATATAATATCTTATATTGTCAAAATCATATACTGAATATTCTGGTTCTGCTTCATCCAACCAAAAAATACGAATACCATATTTAAAATAATTTTCTTTAACTTTGTTCCATACATATTTTTGTGCATCAGGATTTGTGAAATCAACAAACACCTCATATCCATTAAATACCATTTGCGTACGAATGCCACGCTCTGTATGAACAAGTAACCCCTCTTGCTTCATTTCGCTATAATTTTCACTGCGAGGATCTACGGTTGGCCATATAGAAACCATAAGTTCTATCCCTATTTCCTTTAATTCATTAACCATTTTCTTAGGATCTGGCCAATATTTTTTATCAAAACACCATTCGCCTTGCTGTGACCAATGAAAAAAATCTACAACTATTACATCTATAGGAAGTCCTCTTTTCTTATATTCTCTCGCAACTTCAAGCAATTCATCTTGGTTATGATAGCGTAATTTAGATTGCCAAAAACCAGATGCAAAATAAGGCATCATTGGTACACGACCAGTAACTTGTGTATAATTTTCAATAATTTCTGCAGGATAATCTCCGGCTGTGACCCAATAATCAATTAATTGTGTTACTTCTGCTACCCATGTTGTACAATTTCTCGATAATGAAACTCTTCCAATAGCTGGGTTATGCCATAAAAAGCCATATCCTTTACTTGATAATACAAAGGGAATACTAA
Organism: Thermoanaerobacterium thermosaccharolyticum DSM 571; assembly: GCF_000145615.1. Classification (NCBI taxonomy): domain Bacteria; kingdom Bacillati; phylum Bacillota; class Clostridia; order Thermoanaerobacterales; family Thermoanaerobacteraceae; genus Thermoanaerobacterium; species Thermoanaerobacterium thermosaccharolyticum. Next base: position 679,814 of record NC_014410.1, on the reverse strand, counting down.
CTTGAGAATTCCGTTGTGCTAATTCAAATTCACAACCTTTTAAATTTAAAAATGGTTCTTGTCGTTGCCCTAATCCATAAAATTTTTCATCCTCAAATCCCTCAAACCGCACAGTTGCTTTATATAACCCGCCTAATATAGGTTTCAATTCTCTTCCCTTAATTTTAAGTTGACGATCTTTCCATTTTTCAATAAGTAAAATTTCGTCTTTTTGATTTTTAAATTCTAAATTTCCATATTCACTAATAATACAGGTAAGTTTTCCATTAGTAATTGATGCATATTCTTTATCAATTTTTATATTAACTTTACATTCTGATTGTTGCAAAAGAGCCCAGTCATCATGTAAAGGCATTTTTGCTTCCATTGTACAACGTATTCTTAAACTATTTTCACCCCATGGTTCAATCCACAATTTTTCACCATCATACTCGTATATAAGTCGCTTCCCTTCAACAAAAAATTTATTATCCATATTAATTCTTCCCCCATTACAAATTTTACTTTTCTCTTACCCAAACTTCCATTTCGCCAGGTGTACGATTTGCCCACGCAAAATACGGCACAAATCTAACTCGTGTCTTTTCATAAGAAACTTTTACATCAGATTTGTACAGTTCATCATTCCAATCTTCATATTTTTCTCTAAAAGCATCCGTTTCAATAACACATACATCATTTAAATCTTTATCTTTTTTTATTTCAAATTCACAGTTTCTCGGTAATACTATATTATTTAGATTTTTGCCATTATCAACTTCTTCAAGGCAATAAACAATCGGTCCTCTTTGAATAGCAACTTTCCCCTCATCTTCTCTCACATTAGGATTAGCTTTTATCCTCATAACAGGCATTGAAAGATATATTTCTAAACTGTCGTGTTTCCATCTGCGATTAATTTTTGCATACCCTTTTTCCATGACACTATCTAAATCAATCTCATTATTATTAACTTTAACTTTAGCCTCTTTACACCAACCAGGTATTCTTATCGATAAAGTAAACTCAGTTTCTTTTTTACTATCAATGTCTATAATTATTTTCTCATCCCAAGGATATTGTGTACTCTGTTTAATATTTACTTCGCTTTCTGAAATTTTTTCTTTTAATTCGCTATCAACATATAAATGAACAAATACCTCTTTGGCTTTCTTAGAATATATATATTTGCCTAATGATGTCAGCAATCTCGCAATATTAGGTGGACAACATGCACATCCAAACCATGGCTGCCTTGTATATTTTACATGCGATTTAACTTTGTTCTTTTCACAAGCTTCCGGCCATACTTCAAGTGGATTTACATAAAAGAATTTCTTACCATCTAATGACATTCCACTTATAACTGTATTATACAAAGCTCTCTCCATTACATCAGAATATTGTCTATCAGGATCAATCTGCAACATCCTATGCGCAAAAAATACAAGTCCAACAGACGCGCATGTCTCCGAATAATTAGTATCATTTGGAAGATCATAATCAAAAGTTAAAGACTCCCCTATTGACATAGAGCCAATACTTCCTGTAACATACATTCTCTTCTTCGTTAAATTGTCCCATAATCTCTTACAAGCATCAATTAGGCTTTGATCACCTGTTTCTAATGCAACATCGGCCATTCCTGAATACAAATAAACAGCTCTAACGGCATGTCCTTCGGCTGTAGTTTGTTCTCTTACAGGTAAATGAACCTGAAAATATTTTTTTCCCAATTCTCCCCATATATTGTGAATATTCTTTATTCCTCTATTATATGCTTCGATTTCAAAATATAGTGGCTTTTTACCGCGTTCATCAATAAAATATTTACTTAAGTTTAAATATCTTGAATTATTAGTTACTTTATATAATTTAATTAATGCTAATTCAATCTCTTCATGTCCAGGATAACCTTTTTTCTTATGTGATTCTGGTCCAAAAACTGGATCTATATGATCAGCAAAACGGCAAGCTACATCAAGCAATTTTTTCTTCCCTGTTGCTTCATAATAAGCAACAGCTGCTTCTATTAAATGTCCAGCACAATATAATTCATGGCAATCTTTCAAATTGCTCCATTTTTTATCAGGTTCTTTAATAGTAAAATAAGTATTTAAATATCCGTCGCTTTGTTGCACTTTTGCAATCAAATCAATTACTTCATCTGCAGTTCTTTCTAATTCGGCATCTGGATAAGCAATTAAACTATAACTCACTGCTTCTAACCATTTATACAAATCACTATCTTGAAAGACCATTCCAGCAAATTCACCTTGTATTTCACCTGCTGCTATCTTGAAATTTTTAATTACATGGCTGGGTTCAGCATCTGGAACACGATCATTTAATGCTTCCCATTGATACGGTATCATCACATCTTTTATAAGTTTTAAATAATATGACCAAAAACCATTATTAATTGAAACCTGTTTCAATGATATGAAATTTTTATTTTTAACCATTATCATCACCATACAATTTGCAAATGTGCTTTTACATCCCCCAAAAACTCGATCTAGGATGTTTCCTAATTTTATCATCTTTAAAATTTTTATTTGATATGCTATGATTCAATGTCTTTTATGCGAGCATTCTTATCTATTACCCAACTTTTTATAGTCTTAATGTCCATATATATCATTTTTTCATATCTTTGCTAAATAAAAGAAATTATTGTAAAAGTCAAATTATAAATTATTTAATTCTAAATGTTGCTGGATATTTTGTTGGTTTACATCCTGTAACATCAATAATCAATGCTTGTTCTCTACAATTCCATTGAAGTGGTATATCACATCCCACAAGTTCTACTTTATTTATAGACGGCAAGGCAAACGGTGACTTTCTTCCTAAAGATTTTATGGTAACGCGACCATTCTCAGGCCATTTGAGAATAATTGCATATAAAGTATCCTCTTTTATAGTAAAGCGTATATCATCACACACAAACATACTTCCATGCGTATCGGTAAAAGCACCTTCAACAACCTTTGTAGGTCCTTCACCATATACTTTCCACGGTCGTGTTCCATATATGGCCTCTCCGTTAACCTTGAGCCATCGCCCAATTTCCATAAGAATCCTCTGTTCTGGTTCGGGTATAGTACCATCGGGCTTTGGTCCAATATTGAGAAGCAATGAACCATTCTTACTTACAATATCTACTAATGCGCATATTATATCATTTGATTCCTTATAATCGTGATTGTTTATATAACCCCATGAGTTTTTTGATAACGAAGTATCTGTCTGCCAAAAACGTTGTTGAATATCCGAAAACTGTCCTCTCTCAACATCTAGTACAGCTGTTCCTTCCTCAAATGCACTATTTTTATAATTTATAACAACCTCTTTATTCCATTCCGCTGCTCTATTGTAATAATAAGCAGAAAACTTTTTGAGATATGGCTTAAATGCTAAATTTTGTATCCACCAATCAAACCATACAATCTGTGGCTGATATTTGTCTACTAATTCACAAGCTCTATGCAACCAATTTTCTAAAAACTCCTCATCGGGAGGATTGTCATCAATACTTCCTAAATCTTTAGGGGAAGCTTTAGCAGGTCCATAAAAATCCATGTAATAAGGGTCCCTTACATCTGAATCAAATTCCAATCCACCATCAAAAAACCACCAATGCTCTGCTCGATGGCTTGAAAGACCAAATACCATTCCTCTTTCTCTAACGGCTTTTGCCAGTTCCCCTATAATATCCTTTTTAGGCCCCATATTAGCAGCATTCCATCTAGAAAGAGCACTATCATACATCTGGAAGCCATCGTGATGTTCTGCCACAGGTATGACATAACGCGCTCCCGATTTTTCAAATAAGTCAACCCACGCCTTAGGATCAAATTTTTCTGCTTTAAACATGAGTATAAAATCCTTATAACCAAACCGGTTTTGCGAACCATATGTTTTAATATGATGCTTAAACTCAGGAGTACCTTGTTGATACATATTGCGTGGATACCACTCATTTCCGAAGGCAGGGACAGAGTATACTCCCCAGTGTATAAAAATACCAAACTTAGCATTTTCATACCATTGCGGTATCTTGTAATTCAAAAGGGATTTCCACGTATCGGTAAAAGGTCCTTTTGAAATGACTTCATCAATCTTTTGTCTCATTTCCTTTTTCTTTAAAACATCACTTCTATTATCTCTCATTCTTTCAAGATGCCTCCATTTTACAACATCTAATTTAAACATATATACTGTTAATAATACGAGTCATCTTTTGTAACTGCTTTTGTGCGTTTTTTGAAATCTAGTAGAAGAAAGCCGTTTCCCCTTTTCTTAAAAGATTTATGTTTTAACTGAAAAAAAGTATTATAGAAACTACAGCAAATTTTACAGCCATAAGTCGTTCGATTCTTCTACTTCAGTAAAATATACTGCAATAGCTCTACCGTAAAGGGCATTTGTTTATTCTCTTTATTACCTATCAGAATTCATAAGCCAGCCAGAATACGCACCAGTGTCATTCTCCTATATAACCTATATCTATACCGTTTTCAACTATAAGTCTTATAATTTTTTTGTTTAGAGATATTCCAGTATATTACAAACACGCATTCGCAACCGCTCTTATACGCAAATGATGATATACTTCCATATTAGGAATCATTTGATGCATATAAACTATAGAAAACCTTTCACTTGGATCAATTGAAACGTAAGTCCCAAGTGCTCCAGTCCATCCAAATTCTCCAATTGAGCCATTAGAATTGCCTTCAGCGGAGTTCATTAAAGTTCTAACTCCCAAACCATATCCATATCCAGCTAAATAAGGATTATTGAAATTGAAGTCTTTTAGCTGTTGCTCATTTAACTGGTTAGCCCTCATCAAATCTATAGTTTTTTTGCCAATGATCTTATGCCCATTGTAATACCCACCATTGGCAAGCATTTGCGAAAACTTTAAATAATCCCTCACAGTAGAATACAGACCTGCACCTCCAGATTCATAAATAGCATCAGGTTGATGATACTCATCAAGCATGCCCGGCACCTTTTCCAGTGTACCATCCTCATTCTTTTTATAACAAGAAACCATTCTTTCTTCAATGTTACCATTGAAACGATATCCAGTGCTATCCATTCCCAATGGATCAAATATCTCATCTTGCAAAAACTCACCTACGGTTTTACCAGATATTACTTGAATTAATCCTGCAATTATATCATGTCCATATCCATATAGCCAATGAGTACCTGGCTCGAAAGCAATGGGGACTGAACCCATTGCTTTAACCTCTGTTACAATATCATATTTTTCATATCGCTCGCTCAATTCTTTTTTTATTCTTCTCATTTCATTTGCCGTCGGTGAATCATCTAAAAATGGATACGGCATTCCAACCGCCATAGTAAAAGCATGCTTAATCAGCATAGGATTCTTTGCTCTCTCGACATGCAATTTTCCATTAGAATCTTTAACAAACACTTTAGCATCTTTGTACTCTGGAAAATACTCGTAAATTGGTTCATGTAACAAAAACTTTCCCCTTTCAAAAAGTATCAAGGCAGCAGTACAGATTACAACCTTAGTCATAGAAAAAATGCGAAAAACACTATCTTCACTAATACGTTTTTTTTTCTCTAAATCAGCATATCCAAAATAGCCTTCATACAAAATCTTACCGTCTTTTGCTATCGCACAACCACATCCAGGTAAACCGTCTTCTACAAATTTCTTCAATAGATTAGACAAATCATCAAACTTCGCCATTACATTATCCACCTCTTATTAATTTTCTGGTTTTATCATTTCAAATTCTCTTTTGATTCAAATTTTGTTCATCTAATTTTACTATCTTTTAATTACTCTCGCATATTTGTTTAAAATAGAATTCAATCATTTGCAAAAAAAAACAAATATGCATCACAATCAATACATGATATATTACATTTTAATAATTAAAATACACCCTAGTCTTTTCGTTTAACTTAATTTCTTTATTCTCCACTTCAATATTATTTAAAATTCGATAGTAATTGCGGTTACTCCATGTTTAGGCTGAAAAAGCTTGATAACTTTCTTATCTTCTTCATTAGAAATTTCAACGTATTCTTTTTCTAATTTCGACTTATCAATTAATTTTTTAATCATGTCTTGATTTAGATACTCAGGTGAACCCATTTCAATCCACTCTTTCTTTGGATTCGCATGATTTTCATCTATTCTTTCTGCATACGCAAACTTCCAACCGTCTAAACCTTTGATCTCTATTCTAACCTCTTCATCATCTATTGGATTTAAAGGCATATTATGGTTATAAATAAATAACATAAGTTTTTTATCATCTATTACAGCTGAAAGTTCAACAAGAGAATTTTTCTCCTGATTTACTGTAATTAACTTATCTCCAGCGCGATGCAAAAGTTCAAACGCTCTAAAAGTTGGTTTAGGTATACCGTGAATATTTAAAAGTCCAAATCCACCATGGAAAGGTGTTGATGGAAAAGGCAATTCTTCAAAAATGTCTGAAAATGTCCAGAAAGAATAGATATCCACCAGCCCGGCATTATCAAACACCGACTTAACTACGAAAGCAGCGGCAAAGGGATCATCATGATAACTATCTCTGCAACTTGGGGAACTATTCCACTCAGTATAAAACAAAGGATAGCTTCCCGCTTCTTTTCTGGCTTTCTCACACATAGATTTAGTAATACCTCGTGGAGATTTAGCCAATGCTTCTTCCATATTAAGACCATGTCCTAACGCTTCATCGGTTGGATAATGATGTGTAGATATAAAATCTAATGGAACATTCTCAGCATTACAAAAGTCAATTAAATCTGCTATCCATGCATTACATGCTGTAACAGGACCGCCAACTTTTAAATTATTATTGACTCTTTTAATAGCATTGGCAGTTGTCTTATACAACTGGAAATATTCATCTTTCGTTCCACTCCAAAAATCTTTTAGATTAGGTTCATTCCAAACTTCAAAATACCATTTTTCGACTTCTTCAATACCATATCTTTCAATTAGATGTTTGGCTAACGCCTCTATTAAATCTCCCCATTCTTCATATTTTTTTGGAGGCGTTATGTTACCTTTATAATGAAAAACAGTTTTTGTGCCAGATGCCAGTACTTCCGGCATAAAACTTAACTCTACAAAAGGTTTCATATCAATACTTAAGAGATAATCAAATATTGAATCTATGTTGAAAAATGAATAAACAAAAAACCCATTGTGTTTTGAGCAGACGCTCATGTCATCATTTAGTAAGCCATGAAACCTCACGTATTTAAAGCCTATCGCATCTTTTACTTTTTTTATCTGAACTCTCCAATCTTCTCTTAAAGCTGTCGCTGCATGACAGCTACCAACGCACTTTTCGAAATAATGCGGAAAATCAACTTTTTTACCATTCAAATCCACAACAAACTTTTTCATATTCTCCCACCCTGAATTAGTTATAATCCGTAAAAAATACAATTTTGCTATGCACAATAAATAAAATGATTATATCCCACTTTTATCAAATATATATTTGATTTCTTTGCATACTACTTTCATAAATTCCAATACTGGTAATGAACTTCTGTCTAAACTAATCTTCAATTCTTTGAAAAAAATTTATTGTAATCTAACCTTTAACACTGCCAATAGTCAAACCTTTTACAAAGTATTTCTGCAAAAATGGATAAACCATCATTATCGGTACTACTGCCACTATTGTCATTGCTGCCCTTATACTATCAGGTGTAACTGTATTGGAATTATTTCTTAATCCCATATCAAATGTTGCTTGCTGTGTAAACTGCTGTGTTGATTGCAAAACTTTCTGTAATTCATATTGCAATGTGCTTAAATTTGGATCCATTGAACAAAAAAGCATTGTGTCAAACCACGAATTCCATTGCCCTACGGCAACAAAAAGGGTTATCGTCGCTAATACTGGCACACTTAGTGGAAATATGATTGAAAATATTATTCTTAGTTCACTGGCACCGTCTAATTTCGCTGATTCAATGAGACTCGCTGGTAATCCATCTATATAGCTTCTTACAACCATTATATTCCATGCACTTACTATCCCAGGCAATATATATACTAAAAAGTTATTCATAAGATGCAAGTCTCTTATCAACAAGTAATATGGTATTAATCCACTTGAAAAATACATTGAATAAGTGAATATTTTTGAAACTATTCCTCTTAGTACAAAATCTCTCCGGCTTATGGCATACGCTACTATTATGCTTGCTAATACGTTTAAAACTGATCCTACTATTGCTCTTAATGCCGAAATGATTGTTGCATTGTAAATTTCGGGATCGTTTAATATTGAAACGTAGTTAAAGGTTGTAAATTTTCTCGGTAACAGGTAAATTCCACCCCTAACTGTATCTATAGCGTCATTAAATGAAACTGCTAATACATGTATAAACGGATAAAGTGTTACTATTATTACAATCGTAAGCAGTATATAATTTATTGTGTCAAATACTATGTCTTCTGTGCTTAACCTGATTTTTTTGTTTCTAGCCACTTTATAACCTCCTGCTTTTTTGTTATTATATTAAAATGCACTTTCACCGCTAAGTGCTTTTGATATCCTATTTGCCAGAGTAACCATCGCTAAAGAGACAACAGAATTGAATATGCCTGCCGCTGTTGCAAATGAAAATCTGCCCATCGGTATACCATAATTGTATACATACAGCTCCAATGTCTGTGAGTAATCTATTACCATTGGATTTGACAACAGAAATACTTGCTCAAATCCTGCATTTAATATCCATCCAGCGTTTAATATTAAAAGTATTTTTATGGTTGGAACTATCGATGGCAGCGTTATGGAAAAGATTCTTCTTATTCTGCCTGCTCCATCTATACTGGCCGCTTCATATAATTCGCTGTCTATGGCTGTCATCGCTGCCAGATAGATAATTGAATTCCACCCAACTTCTTTCCACATGTCTGATAGTGCCATTAATGGCCAGAAAAGGTGTGGCACACCTATGAAATTAATTGACTGTTTTATTATGTGAAGTTTTAAAAGTAGCTGATTTACGACTCCATCTGGTGATAAAACATCGAGGACAATGCTTGCCGCAACAACCCATGAAACGAAATGTGGTAAGTACGATATTGTCTGTACTGTCCTTTTAAATTTCATATTTCTAACTTCGTTTATCAAAACAGCTAACGTTATTGAAGAAAAAAATCCAAGAAAATATTTTAAAATACTGATTCCTAACGTGTTTCGTATTGACTGATAAAAAGTATGATCTTCAAACAGCATTTTGAAGTTTTCTAGCCCAACCCATGGAGATTTGTTTATTCCAATAGCCACATTAAAATTTTTAAATGCTATTATCCATCCCCATAACGGAACATAGCTAAATATAATCAACAATACAAGAAACGGCAATACAATCAATACCAATTCTTTTTGTTGAACTAATTTTTTAAAAAATTTTTTCCTATTATCTTTTTTATCATTTACCATCTTTTCTTCTGATAAAACTTCTACTCTAGCATCTGTAACAGCCATGTTCAATCCTCCAAATAATATTTTAAGTGTAATGAAGTACGAATATCGTACTTCATTACAAGATTTTTTAATTATGTTAATTTATTATTTCGTACCCCAATGCTGTATTCTCCAATCAATCTGCTGCTGGATATATGGCACTTCAAGATCGTAATGGGCTTTCTGCATTTCAGAAACGTATTCTTTCCAAATGCTTTCAAACTGGTCTGGTTTTGCAGGTATCATTTGTGCTACATATTTTCTTGTAAGGTCAGATGCTTTTTGGTTTGCAATCTTAATCTGCTGTTCACTATCAGGTATGCTTATATCGTATACAAAGCCATAAGGTGTCTCAATTGGTGGTGCCATCATTTGCGACAAATTGGTTATATTATATGCTTTTAATACTTCTTGTTCGTATGGTTTGTATGAACTTGCTATATATTCTGGAGTATCTTGCGGTGATACAAAATTGCCATCTGCAAGTTTTTCACCATCATTTGGATGTGGGAAATACCAATATTGTCCGATTCCTTCTTGTTTAGTATAATTGCTATCTTTATATTGAGTCAATTGTTCTGGTGTCATGTACATCTTTCCATCTTTTACTGAATAATCTTTACCTTCAATTCCCCAGTTTTCAAGCTTCAAAGCTTCATCACTGCACATAGCATCTAAGAATTTGAATGCGGCAACAGGATCTTTGCAGCTTTTTGTTATGCTAATTCCTGCACTGTTGCCTGTCATATTCATGCTATTATAGTCTTCTTTTGTAACACCATCGAAAGTTACAGGCAAGGCAAATGGTACTCTATCGTAAAGTTTTTGTTGCTCTAGTGAATTAATAGCATTTTGAATATCCCAACGTTGATCGTAAAATCCTAAAACCCTTCCCGATGCAATCAAAGATAGATATGAATCATAATTTCTAGTAAACATCTGCTTGTCAAGTATGCCTTTATTCCATTCTTCGTTCAACTTCTTGTAGTAATCATGTGCCCATTGGCTTATTGCAAATGGATGCGCTTTATTGTTTTCATCAACCCATACATCGCCTGTATTAGCATTTCCAGCTAAGTAACTTGGAACACCAGTTAACGTAAATATCTTCCAACTATCAGTGAGAGCAGTAAATCCTATTACTGGCTGACCATTATATGTCGGATGCTTTTTAACATAATCTTCAATTATGTTAAAATACTGATCAAGCGTTAATTTCTTAGGCCATCCAGCATCTCTTAAAACCTCTAATGGAAGATAGAAACCGGAGTATGGATATAGATACAATGCTTTTCTTGCTGGTGTTAAGTAGTAAATATGACCATCTTTTGCTCTCATCTTGTTTAAATCTTCTTGAGAATACCATCTTTTTATGTTTGTACCGTATTTGTCAATCAAGTCATCAAGAGGTACCAGATCATTAGCCTCTCTAAAAAGCTCAAATGTTTCATTGCTCGTCTGAATTAAATCAGGCAATTCACCACCGCTAATCATAAGTGTCGCTTTTGATTTTTCATCTGTACCAACGAGATAACTTACTTGTAAATTAACGCCTGTCAATTCAGAAAGCTTTTTCCACACAGGCGTTTTTGTATAGTCATACGGTGTAGCAGTCGATGTGTCATAGAAAAGTGTGAATGTCTTCATTTGTTTAGTGCTGCTGTTATTACTTGATGTATTTTTACTTGTATTATTGCTTGTGGTCTTTGTATTGCTGCAACCTGATAAAAGTGCTCCTACAGTCATTAGAATTGCAAGCAGCAACACGACCAATTTTCTACTTTTCATTGTTTCCCTCCTCTACGATAATAAATAATAATATATAACTCTTAAAATGCTTTTAATTTTTGATAATATTGATAATATCACCTCCTTCAATTACTTATACCATGGTTATATGATTTTAATAATTTTTAATTAAAGTTATCATAAAAATTCATCTAAAACTTTTTTGGGATATAAAACTATCCAGTTAAATAAAAGTAAAAGGAACCTATCTAAGTCGTTTTTAATTAGTCTCACAATATTGCCACATGTAGTTATCAAACTAAATCTTCATTCCTCTACTTTACCTACCTCTACCACTATAACAGACATCTTAGGCATTGTTACAATTACTTTATTGTCAATTATTTTAATTTCGTCAAACTCTTTTGGTACAACTTTGTTAGGATTGTCAAAAGTATTGTGTGCATTCATTTCATCAGCAGTTAAAATTGTACATGTTGCTTTACTTACTTTTGCTCCTCTAAACTCACATTCCACTGTTACCGATTCTTTAGGATTTAGATTGCACAGAGAAATATGAATTTTTCCACTATCATCAGAAGAAACAGTTGCTGTTACTTGAGGAATACCATGTTCTGAATCAAGCATATATTCTGGTGTATCAATATTAAAGTCTAATAATTCTGCATCTTGATGAACTTTGTACATGTCAAATACATGATATGTCGGTGTAAGTACCATTTTAGCTCCATCTGTAAGAATTACTGCTTGTAAAACGTTTATAGTCTGTGCTATATTAGCCATCTTAACTCTATCGCAATGTTTATTGAATATGTTAAAGTGAATACCTGCAACCAAAGCATCTCTCATTGTATTTTGTTGATACAAGAACCCAGGGTTTGTACCTGGTTCTACATCATACCATGTGCCCCATTCATCTACAACTAATGCAACTCTTTTTTCAGAATCATATTTATCCATAATAGTGGAATGTTTTGATATTAATTCATCCATGTATAACGCTTTCTTCATCGTAATAAACCATTCTTCTTCATCAAAATCTGTGGCTGATCCTTTTCTTTCCCATGTGCCTGGTACTGTATAGTAATGCAAACTTAGGCCATCCACAAACTTACCAGCTTCTCTCATCAACACTTCCGTCCAATTATAATCGTCTGTATTGGGTCCACAAGCAATCTTAAATATCTTATTGCTGCCAAAATTCCTTACATAGGTGGAATATCTTCTATATACATCAGCGTAATATTCTGGACGCATATTGCCACCGCAGCCCCAGCTTTCATTGCCAACACCAAAGTATTTAAGCTTCCATGGTTCTTTCCTTCCATTTGATGCTCTCAAATTTGCCATTGGTGATTCACCATCAAATGTCATGTACTCTATCCATTCCCTCATCTCTTGAACTGTACCACTTCCAACATTTCCACAAATATATGGCTCAGCATTCAAAAGATCGCATAGTTCAAAGAATTCATGAGTACCAAAGTGATTGTTTTCGATTACACCACCCCAATGCACATTAATCATTTTTGGTCTTGATTCGTAAGGGCCTATGCCATCTTTCCAATGGTATTCGTCTGCAAAGCATCCACCCGGCCACCTCAATACTGGTATCTTAATCTTTTTCAATGCTTCAACAACATCTTTTCTAATACCGTCTATGTTTGGTATTTCAGAATCTTTTCCAACCCAAAAACCACCATATATGCATCTTCCTAAATGTTCTGCAAAGTGTCCGTAGATGTTCTTGCTTATTTTACCCTTTTTACAATCTGCATTGATAACGATTTTTGCTAACATATAAATGCTCCTTTCAAATTAAAATTCATCTCATCATTAACAAATGTCAAACTTATATATACATTTGAGATGATAGATTTAATTTATACGTACATCCCATATTAATATATATTCTACATGTTTTTTAAAATTCCTTCTTCTCTTTTAAATTTTTTTTAATTTTTTTATACTCGATATTATTTTCTTAGATGTATCAACGATTATAAAGCAATTTCATCTACATACTTATAATTTTTGTGTAAATTCATTATTGTACGTACATCTTAATATAATATATTCGACGCTATTTTTAAAATTCCTTCTTGGGTTTAAAAATTTTTTGTTTTTTAAAAAATAAAGGCTTCCATCTTCTAAATTTATTAATGGAACCCTTTATCTACTCATAATAATGTCCTATGACAATATAATATTTATTTTTGACCTGCCTTTTTCAGGTTTTATACGTATACCAAACTCATCTTCATCGCATGAAGCACCTATTGTTTCTTTAACTTTATAAATACCTCTCAACAGTACATTCCAAGGTTTTTTGGCTTTATCTACATTCACCACAATAGAATTTCCTTCTCTTTTAGCATTTACAGTCACTTGATCTTCTCCGTTTATTCCATAAACTATTGTAGATGCCTCTAAACCATTTTCTAACTGGAATATTTCAAAAGTTACATTGTCCAAATAATCATAGTCAGGTTTACTGTCGATATTTCCTGTTGCAATAATCGTATTTGGTCTAACCATAAGAGGTATACTCATGTAGCCATGTTTCTCTTGAATCCATTGTTGACCATTTATGACTGCGCCATTTAAATAATTAGTCCATTTTCCCTTTGGCAGGTAGTATTTTGCAATTCCTTCTTCGTTAAATATTGGAGCAACCATTAAAGAGTCTCCAAGCATATACTGCCTATCAACATACGCACAAGTTGGATCATCTTGAAATTCCATAACCATTGGCCTCATGACAGGCACTCCAGTAATTGATGCTTCATAAGCCTTTGAATATAAGTATGGCATCAATTTGTTTTTCAATTTTGTAAAATACCTTAAAACATCTACTGCTTCTTCACCGTACAACCATGGCACTTTATATGCCGCATTGCCGTGAAGTCTACTGTGTGATGATAAAAGCCCAAAAGCTGTCCATCGTTTATATATATCTGGTGTGGCTGTACTTTCAAATCCAGCTATGTCATGACTCCAAAAAGCAAATCCCGACATACTTATTGAAAGACCACCGCGTAAGGTTTCTGCCATTGATTCATATGTAGCATTGCAGTCACCGCCCCAATGAACCGGAAACTGTTGACTACCTGCCGTTGCCGATCTTGCAAAAACAATTGCTTTATCTTTCCCAAGTTTTTTAGCAAGTGTATTATAAACTACTTTATTATATAAAAATGTGTAATAGTTGTGCATTCTTTCAGGATCAGAACCATCGTAATAAACAACATCTATTGGTATTCTCTCACCAAAGTCTGTCTTAAAGCAATCTACCCCCATGTCAATAAGTTTTTCTAATTTTGATGAAAACCATTGGCACGCGTCAGGATTTGTGAAATCAACTATTCCCATTCCGGGCTGCCATAAATCCCATTGCCATACATCCCCATTTGCCCTTTTCAGAAGATAGCCCTTTTCTGTTGCTTCATCAAAAAGTTTCGACTTTTGGGCTATATATGGATTTATCCAAACAGATATCCTAACACCTCTTTCCTTTAACCTCTTTAACATATTTTCAGGATCAGGAAAGTATCTTGAGTCCCATTCGAAATCACACCACTGAAATTCCTTCATCCAAAAACAGTCAAAGTGAAACACACTAAGTGGTATGTCCCTCTTCATCATCTCATCTATAAAGAAGCTAACTGTCTTTTCGTCATAATTTGTTAAAAATGATGTTGTAAGCCACAATCCAAATGACCATGCAGGAGGCAATGATGGCTTTCCTGTTAAAGAAGTATAATTTATAAGCACGTCTTTTATTGTTTCTCCACCTATTATGAAATATTCCATCTCCTCATCCATCACGCTAAATTGTACTTTTGAAACCCTCTCAGAAGCAATTTCATACGATACAAGTCCTGTATCATTTACAAAAACACCGTATCCCTTATTTGTTACATAAAAAGGTATATTTTTATACGCTTGTTCACTGCTGGTGCCACCATCCCTGTTCCATATATCTACCACTTGACCGTTTTTAACAAAAGGCGTAAACCTCTCACCTAAGCCATATATATATTCATCAACACCCAAGTCTAATTGCTCTCTTAAATAGTTTTTTCCATTTTGCGATGTTATATATGCCATATTTTTAAAGCCTGTACCAGTAATACGTCTGCCATCTACGAAAAAGTCAATTGACCAATCTCCTTTAGTTTTTATCTTCGCCATAAGATTCCCGCTTGTAAAAGTAATATAACTATCATCTTCTTTTATATCTGCTTCTACGTCATCTTTTATATTTATTTCAAATTTAGGACTCTTTTTCGCTTTACCTTTAAAATGATATAATTTAACACTAATTACATTTTCCATCGGCGAACTTATTTCCACAGTTAGTAGAGGACCGCCTAATGTATTCCCTCTACTTATTACATGAAACGTAGGTACATATAAAATTACACTATTATCCATAATCTCATAATCATTTACTTCAGTAGCTCCAAAAATCTTGTATTCTTTCCTTACAAGCCAATTTCCATCTGTAAATTTCATTATCATCAACCCCTTAGTTTCCCTTTTCTATAATCTTAAATCCATAAGGCGGCAACATAACTTTTCCGTCTAACATGCTATTATCTACTATATCTATATATTCAATGTCTTTTAGATCTAATTTCTTTTCTTCATCTGTGAAGTTTAACAAGAATATAAATTCTCTATTTCCATCTGTTCGTAATTGAGCAGTAACTCCAACTGGCAAATCAACATCTATCGCTCTTTTTATATTTAAAAGTTCTATTATTTTGCGATAAAAATCATCGACAAAATCATCATTATTCCTAAATGCTATATAATATGCTTTTCCATTGCCATAATTATTAACTGCCACTGCAGGATAACCTACATAGAAGTCTTCTTTGTATTTGGCTAAATCTCTTGCTCCTTCAAGATGAATAATTTCGCAAAGCTCCTTTGTCTTATATTCACCTCTAATGCCTAATTCGTTAGTTTCATTAAAAACTACATAATTTTCATCTTTGTCGTGCAATGCATCTATTTCTTCGCTCCAAATCCCCAACACCTCTTTTAGCGGTCCAGGAAAACCACCTAGATAACAAAGATCATTTTCGTTTACTATACCACTTAAATATGTTGTTACAAATGTCCCACCATTTTTTACGAATTGTTTTATTCTTTCAGCTACACCATCTTTTATCATGTAAAGCATTGGAGCTATCAATAACTTGTATCCATTAAAATCACTTTCCATGTCGATTACATCTACTGGAACACATTTACTCCAAAATGGCCTATAATGCGATTGGCATGTCAAAAGGTAATCCTTTTTTTCTTGCCTCGGACCTTTTGCATCTTCTATCGCCCAACTATTCTCCCAATCGTAAATTATAGCCACCTCTGGCTTTACGGATGTGCCTATAATCGGATCTAACCTTTTTAGTATTTCTCCTACTTCTTTTACATCTTTAAATACTCTTGTGTTTTCATGTCCACAGTGATCTACTACTGCACCATGAAATTTTTCAAAGCCTCCCCTGCTTTTTCTCCATTGAAAATACTGAACAGTATCTGCTCCATGAGCAACTGCCTGTATTGATGATAAAGCATGCATTCCTGGTCTTTTTAATTTTGAGACGAGCTGCCAATTTGTAACACTTGGTGTGCTTTCCATTAGCATAAATGGCTGCCCACCTTTAAGGGAGCGATTGATGTCGTGGACAAATGCTGTTTTATATGCAACTACCCAATCCTCTTCGTTTCCATGCCAAGTTGGATAGCTGTCCCATGATATGACATCAAGATGTTTTGCAAATTTCCAATAGTTAAGTCCCGGAAAAGTCCCCATAAAATTAGTTGTTATAGGAATATTTGGTGTAAACTCTTTTAAAGGTGCAATCTCATTTTTAAAAAAATCTACCGTCTGATCTGTTACAAATCTTTTGTAATCTAAGTTTAATCCATGTATCGTTGTTTCTCCAATTGGTGATGGCGTTTGTATCTGAGACCAATCTGTAAATGTATGGCTCCAAAAGTAGCTCCACCATTCATGATTTAATTTTTTTATATCATTATCATATTTTTTCTTAAGCCAATTTCTAAACGCTTCCTGGCATAAATCGCAATGGCAATCATTGCCGTATTCATTTGATACATGCCAAGCAATTAATGCTGGATGGTCTTTATATCTCTCTGCTAATTTTCTATTAATACTTCTTACTTTTTCTCTGTATATTGGAGACGTAAAGCAGTGGTTCTGCCTTCCTCCAAAGAGATGCCTTACTCTATTTGAATCAACCCTCGCTACTTCTGGATACTTTTGCACAAGCCATGCAGGAGGTGCAGCACTGGGCGTTGCAAGTATGACATATATTCCATTATCATACAACTTGTCCATTATACGATCTAGCCATTCAAATTGATAATTTCCTTCTTCTGGTTCTATGGCTGCCCAAGCAAATATACCTAAACTTACCACATTCCAATTTGCCAATTTCATCAATCTTATGTCTTCGTCCAAAATTCTTGGATAGTTCAACCACTGATCTGGATTATAATCTCCACCATGAAGAAAGTGTGGATATTTTTCACTTATTGGTTTATACTTTGTCATTTAATTAACCCCCTGTTATTTTTAAATTCTTGATTCTATTTACATTTCCAAATTTACTGTGGTATTCCAAAAACATCTCTTTCCTGCTTTTCCAATAAATACATGACTATACTGCCGCTCCAAAAATGAACTTTTAAAATAACTTTGCCATCTTTTACATCATTAAAAAATTCTTTTGGAATCTTTATTATATTTGATTCATAAAGTGGGACAAATGAATGCCCATAATGTTCAATTACTAATCATCTCCATTTCTTCCACCTATGATATATAATACGACATCCATTTTAAAACTCCTATCTACTTTTTAAATTTTTTAAAAAAACATCATCCGTTATTTTAATCATAAAAAAATATGCCTTCATGTCTTTGAAGGCATACAATATACAAAAGTTCATAATTTATTCACTAAATCCATTGTTTCTCGCTAATTCTTTAAACCAATATCCGCTTTTCTTGATTGTCCTCTTTTGTGTGGTTATATCAACTGAAACAAGTCCATAACGGTTTTTATATGCATTTAAGAATGACCAGTTATCCATGAAAGACCACAGGTGATAGCCTTTTACGTTGCATCCTTCTTCAATAGCCTTGTGAAGCCATTTTAAATGGCCTTTGATAAATTCAATTCTATAGTCATCTTGGATTATGCCGTCTTTTATGAAACGCTCTTCTCCTTCTACGCCCATACCATTTTCGGAGATATATGACTCTATGTTTCCGTAGTTGTCCCTTACATTTATCAAGATATCGTATATTCCTTTTTCGTATATCTCCCATCCTCTGTACGGATTCATCCTTCTTCCCGGCATTACATACTCGTCAAAAAACCAGTCGGGTGTAAATACACCGTATGGGTTAGGCATGTTTTCTTTTGCTTTTACTCTTCTTGGCTGATAATAGTTTACTCCAAGGTAGTCAACTGTATTATTTTTTATAAGTTCAAGATCATCTTCTGTATATACCGGCAAATGGTTGTAACTCTTTAAAAGTTCTACAAGTTTCTCAGGATATTCTCCTTTGACACATGGATCTAAAAAGCTTCTGTTGAAGAGAAGATCAGCTATCTCTGCCGCTTTTAAATCTGCAGGATGGTTGCTTCTAGGATATGAAGGAGTAAGATTCAGCACAATACCTATTTTGCTATCTTTAATCTCTAACTTTTTAAACTCGTTAATTGCCATTGCACTCGCTAATACAGTATTGAAACATACCTGTATAGCTTTCTTAAAATCCACAATGTCTGGATAATGAAAGTTATAAAGGTATCCTCCTTCTGCTGGAACTATCGGTTCATTAAAGGTAATCCACCTTTTTACTCTGTCTCCGAAAAGCTCAAAACATGTCTTAGCATAGTTTTTATAATTCTCCAAGACTTGACGGCTTTCAAATCCTCCTATATGCTGCATTTCAATTGGCATATCGAAGTGAAATAAAGTGGCTATGGGCATAATGCCATTTTCTAAAAGCTCATTTATGACATCATTGTAGAAGTCTACTGCCTTTTTGTTTACTTCGCCTACACCACCCGGAATCAATCTTGACCACGATATAGAAAATCTAAATGAATTGTGACCTATTTCTTTCATCAATTTTATGTCATCTTTATACCGATGGTAAAAATCAGACGTCACATCAGGTCCTACACCGTTAAAAAAGCGGTTTGGCACCTGTTTATACCAGTAGTCCCATACATTCATGCCTTTCCCGTCTTCACTTGCAGCACCTTCTATCTGTGTTGCAGATGTGGCAGATCCCCACCAAAAACCTTCTGGAAACTTATATTCTTTTGCCATTTTTCTTTCCTCCTCTTGTTTTGTTAGTCACATAGTTTGCAATAAATTTTTCTCCACTTAATGATATTAGAAAATATCCTATGGAGAAAATTATCACTAATGGTCCAAAGAATTCTTCTAATACTACGCATATTGTCAATGCATGTGTTGCATAAACTATCAAATCGTAATAGCTTAATTCTTTTTGCTTTTTGATAAGCGCCACAACATAAAAGACAAGTGATAGTACAAGTGACGATGCTATCAATCCAATATACAGAAATAGTAGTGAAGATACAATATTTTTAAATGATAGTTGTGAATAGCTATTTAAAAACACTGAAAAATTACCTGTAAATAGTGACATTATAAGTTTAATAAGTGTTAAATAAACTACACCAAAAATCGTCACGATAAGATCAAACCTGAGAAGTTTGATTATAGATTCGCCTTTTAGTCTTTTGTAATTTTGAGGCATAAACAAGCTTATTTTTAGCTCTTCCAAAACACTCATAAATTTTATCTCCTTAACACCTTTTAAAATGTTTAAAGCAATTAGACGATTACGGACTGTAACCGCCTAATTGCAATGATATCAGCCTTTTTGGCTTTCAACAGCCATTGCTTGCTCTTGCTCAAGGTACTGCCTATCTACAACTCTTAAGAATGGCAAGTATATGAAGAATGAAATCACTAATTCAATTATCTGCCATACAGCACCACTAAAACCTGAGACCAAAAGTCCTCCGATAATAGGTGGTGTAGTCCATGGTATTACAACGCCTGTTGGATGTCCAACCAAACCTATTGACATTACAATGTAAGTCAAAGTAGCTAAAATCATAGGTGTCAATATGAATGGTATAACCATTATAGGGTTTAAAACGATTGGAAGTCCAAATATTACCGGTTCATTGATGTTAAATAAACCTGGAACTATAGCAAGCTTTCCAACTGTCTTAACCTGTCTTGATTTTGAGAAGAAAAGCATAGCAAGTACAAGTCCTAATGTGCTTCCTGAACCACCTACTAGCATGTACATATCGTGGAACTGCTGCGTTATGATGTGTGGAACTGGGTGACCAGCTTGGAATGCCTGCAAGTTCTCTGCTGCAAGTGCCAACCATATTGGTCCCATAACAGATCCAACTACGTTTGCACCGTGTATACCAAATGACCAGAAAAGTCCTTCAAAGAAGTTAGCAATCAACGTAGCAGGCAGTGTATCGCCAAGTCTTGTCAAAGGTATCTGCAATACAGTGTATATAAATTGATGTATTGTGCCATAAGATGTCATAGCAAACAGCATTCTTATTACATCAATGATGATAGCAACTATAGCCGCAGGTATCAATGCAGAGAAAGCCTTTTCAACTGCAGGTGGAACACCTTTTGGCATCTTAATTACCCAGCCTCTTTTTACAACAAATCTCACGATTTCAACCGACAATATTGCCGTCAAAATACCTACAAACAGACCTTTTGAGCCCATCCAGTCAACTGGTATGCCACCGCTTACTTGAATTGCTTTTTTAGCTCCTTCAGGTGTATAATTAACTATAAACGGCGTAAATATCAAAAATGCAACAAGTGCAGTTGCAGCCGTGCTTAATCCATCAATTTTATAATGGCCTGCGAGGCTGTATGCAATACCAAATACTACGAATATACTCATTATTGACATTGTAGCCTCAAAAGGCCTCATAAAGAAAGTGCTCCAATTTTGACCAAATGTCTTGGCCATGAAATCAGAATAGCCTGGTATCGGCAAGTTTGCAAGCAACAGGAAAACTGCACCTATAGTTATAAGTGGTACAGCAACCATGAAGCCGTCACGAATTGATGTAAGATATCTATTTTCTGCAATCTTGCCAGCTATAGGCATCAATTTTTCTTCAAGCGAATCTGTAAACTTACTCATCTTAACACTCCTTATCCTCTAATTAATTAAAAATAAAAACTTATTTTTTAGCCAAACTTAAAGCTTGTTCTAGTACTTTTTCTCCATCCATCATACCGTAGACGACTGGATTTATCACATCTACAGGTACACCTTTTTCACTGCATATTTTCTTTGCTTTTGGCAGTATGAATTTTACTTGCGGACCTAAGAGAACTACATCCGCTTCTTCAACGTATTTTTCCATCTGTGCTTCAGGGTATGCATCAACAGCGACCTCTATACCTCTTGCTTTTGCTGCCTCTTCAATTCTGCCAATTAACATGCTTGTCGATGAACCTGAAGAGCAAAAGAGAATAATCTTAAGCATTAACGTTTTCCCTCCTTTCAAAAAACTTTAGCTTGTAAAAGCAATTTTGCATTTTATCTTCAAGGATATCCCCACTTAAATAAATCACTACATACACTATTAAAACACTTCAAAAATGGGGAATCCCTTGAAACCAAAGAGATTCAATCTAAAAACACGTGTACCACCTCTTTTCCTATTCCTGTGGGAAATACCCTTCTTCTTCAGGTGATCCTATGGGTTGTCCTTGTGCCAATTTCACTGCAAATTTCGATATTTTTCTCAGAGAATCATTTAGTCCAATGCCTCCTCTATTTGGAGTCTCTATGATGTATATCTTTTTTCTAAATAATTCTGTACCTGTATTGTCTTTCGACATGGCCGCAAATGCAGGAATATTTAATTTTTCTATGACGGCTTCTGCCAAGTATCCACAGCAATCACCGTATCTTTTGTAATTTAATGCAGGACCACATATAACTACGTCCGGATTAAATTGTTTTATCATGGTTAATATTTTTTCAATAGCTTCGTCTTTATTTTCAAGAAAATAGTTATCACCACATATTACGGTGCCAATTATGTCACCGCCGTTTCTCATCATGGTGTTTTTCAAAAGCATCCCCAATCCTATAGCGCCAAACTGGGACTGAGGTTCCATATTCATTTTTTCATCTGTTCCGTATCCTGCTTGAACTTGGTTTAAAAATTGTACAGCTTTAATCATTTTATCCTCCTATTAGTGTTTAATTTTTTTATTTCGTCACACATGTATGAAGAACTGGCTCTAGCATCTTTCTCAATTCTATTATCTCTGATATGAGATTTTTCTCTGATATAGCAGTCATGAGATGATCTTGCGAATGTACAAACAGTATTGAAAACTCAAGTTTTTCGCCTGATGCTTCTTTTTGCAACATGCTGGTCTGCACATTATGTGCCTTTTCAATAGCCTCATTCGCCTGGGACATAAGTTTTTCAGCTTCTTCAAATTCGCCGTCATATGCTTTTCTAAGCGCTTCGTGTGCATATGCCCTTGCTTCACCTGATTGTATAATGATTTCCATAACTATTTGCTGCAAATCCATATTATTTTCCTCCTTGAATTGGTTTTATCTATTTTGGGATTCACTAAATAATATATGCAAAAACCATGCCAAAACACTAAAACATGAAGAAACGCCGCATTTTACCCTATCAAAACATATTAAAATAAACAGTGTTTTTTAGTGTTTAATAAAAATCCGCATATTGTTTTATCAATTTTTATTAGTGTTTTAATGTTTCGATAGTGTTTAATCCAGTAAATCACTATTGAAAAACTTGTCGCGAAATATATAATAGGATATAGGTATAGAAAGTTATTTATGGTAAAGGGGATCTTTAAGTTGAAAAGAAAAGACTTGATTTTAAAAAAATTAATAGAGTTAAGCAATGGGAACGGTATAGATGCTATGACATTAGCAAATGAGTTAAATATGTCTCGAGCAAACGTTAGTCATGAATTAAATCTTTTGTGCAAGGAAGGAAAAGTCATAAAGTCAGACGGCAGACCAGTACTTTTTTCACCTGTATTTAACAGCACCAACAGCAACTCAAATGACAGCAAATTGTACGAGCTGGATATGCTGATTAAAAATAATATCAGTTTGAAACAAGCTGGCGAGCAGGCAAAAGCTGCTATTTTGTATCCTCCCAAGGGAATCCACTGTTTAATATTAGGTGAAACAGGCGTAGGAAAATCTACTTTTGCGAGAATAATGCACAAGTATGCCATTGATATGGGAGTAAAAAAGCCTGACGCTCCTTTTATAGCCTTTAACTGTGCAGACTACAGCAACAACCCTCAGCTTTTGACGGCTCAACTTTTTGGGGTTAAAAAAGGAGCATATACAGGCGCTGATACAGACAAAGAAGGACTTATAGAAAAAGCAAATGGCGGAATCTTATTCCTCGATGAAGTACACCGTTTGCCGCCTGAAGGACAGGAAATTTTATTCACTTTTCTTGATACAGGGTATTTTAGAAGAGTTGGCGATGTGGAAAACAGGACATCTGACGTACTGATCATATCGGCTACGACTGAGGATCCTTCTTCATCCCTTTTAAATACATTTACAAGAAGAATACCGATGATAATTAAAATACCGCCACTTAGAGAAAGGACTTTAGAAGAAAGATTTTACCTTCTAAAAAGGTTTTTTAAACACGAAAGCATAAAATTAAACAGGGATATCTTTGTGTCGCTGAATTCCATGAGGGCATTTTGCTCCTATGACTGTCCAAACAACATCGGTCAATTAGAAAGCGATGTCAAGCTTATATGTGCAAAAGTCTATTCAGAATTTTTGACTAATAAGAAAAATGACATAAGGATCTGCAGTAGAGACTTGCCAGATTATATAAAGAAAGGACTATACACAGATAAACAGCATAGAATGCTGTGGAACGAAGTCATAGGTGACGATATAGAGTTTTTTAAATTTTCCCCTACAAATGAAACAGAGGAAATTCCAACCGCATCTAATGATAACAGCATTTACGAGATAATAAATGATAGATTGAGGCAGCTAAAAGCAAAAGGTATATCTGATATAGACATTGAATCAATTTTGGAAAAAGACATAGCAAAGTACTTTCACAAGCAGATATATGGTATAACTGAGGAGAAAAACAAACAGAATTTAATTCATATCTTAGGAGAAGACATAATAAACATTACAGACAGGATTGCTGAGCTCGTATCCGAACTTCTTGGGAAAGAGCTTAGCCAAAACAGCTATACTGCACTTGCTTTGCACTTAAACACGCTTATTGAAAGGGTCAACAAAAATAAGCCTATTGTAAATCCTCAACTGTCAAAAATTAAGCAATTATACCCAAGAGAATTTGAAGTTGCGGTTGAAGCCAAAAAAATCATAGAGAAATATTTGAACGTTTCGATTCCAGAAGATGAAGCTGGATTTATCACGATATTCCTCATTTCAGACAAGGAATACATCAATAGGCAAAATGAGAAAGTCAAGGTGATAATAATTGCCCACGGCAATTCTACTGCTACCTCCATGGCAGATGTGGCCAACAAGCTATTGGGCGAAAATTACGCAATAGGCTTAGACGCTCATCTTGACAAAAGTCCCCTTGAAGTCTTAGAAACTTTAAAGGACTACGTGAGAAATGATATGAATCAGGCGGGATACCTTCTCTTAGTAGACATGGGATCACTAACGACATTTGGCGAAACAATTGAAAAAGAGTTTAACGTGCCAGTAAAAGTTATACCGCTTATTTCGACCCTCCATGTCATTGAAGCCACCAGAAAGGCGCTATTAGGTATGCCCATTAACAATATTTACATGAGCGTACAATCAATAAATTCATACATGGAGAACAACATGGATTTTGCTCCACTAATAAGCGGCAAAAAGAAAATCGCAATTGTCACAGCATGTCTCACTGGAGAAGGCGCCTCTGTTGCAATTAAAAGTTTCTTGAAAAATAATTTAAAGTATGACAAAGACCTATTTGAGATTATACCAATTGACAGCTTCGATAAACACATGACAATGAAAAAAATAAACGAAATCCAAGAAAACATGGAAATAGCTTTTATCGTATCATCTTTTCCATTGGACATTAATATTAAACAGTACAGCATGAATGACGTTTTAAGCTTGAAAGTCATGAAAGAATTACAGGAAATAGTGGATATTAAGACAGCCCTTATCAAGATGGGCAATGTCTTAAAAGAAAACATCGATAACATTGATGGCGAAGAGCTATACAGCGATATACAAGACACTATCATGAAGCTTTGCGATACATTATCAGTTTGCTTTGATGATGATATGCTGCTTGGCATAATACTTCACTTTGCCTTTATGGTAAGCAGAATCAAGAAAGGAGAAAAAAGCATTGAGTATATAGGAAAAGAAGAATATATTAAAAACAACAAATCATTGTACAACGCAGTAAAGAAAGCATTGACACATTTAAACACAAAATATTCTATAATAATACCAGATGATGAAATATGCTATATAATGAGATTTTTCCAAGAGAAAGATGCTCTTTTCAATATGATATGAAAAATCCCCTGTGCATTATGCATAGGGGATATCATTATTAGTTTTGCTATCTATATTTTTAATATAAGGCTTGAAAGATCATATATCTTTACATCTCCAGGATTATCAGAACATTTTAAAGTATACTTTTCGCCAGGTATCATGTTAAGGCAGTTATCGCTTAGATCGACGTCGTTTTCTGTATCGACAAACACTCCAAATGCAGGTACATCAGTTGAAAGAGTTATGTCATTTCCTTCAACATAACATGTTATGTTAGGTTTTGTAAGTTTAAGGTTTCTAAATTTATCAAAAACATAGTAATTATCGTATATTTTTTCATCAACAGTCATCCTGACGTATACGACGCTGTTTAATAGTTTCCAATTTCTCTCCACAGGAAGTGTACAGTGGGATGCATCAACAGGTACCACATAAGGCACGTACTTTTCAGCAATCTCGCGCTCATCATAATGTGCTATTTTTACAACATCGTTGGCAATCAACCTTGTATTAAACTTTCTCTCCCACAATTTCTCGCCGTCAAGGCTGTAGCACAATACTTCCACATGAGCTTCTGCATCCTGCTGTAAATCGCTTATACCGTAAATCGTTATTCCGCCGTCTTCCTCTACGATATATGGCAAAACACTTGCAAAAAACCTGCCAGAATAATAGTAAAGAGCCTTTTTCCTTTTATAATAGTCTATACAAGACCAGCTTGCTACTGGCCAGCAATCATTAAACTGCCAATAAAGCGTTCCTGCCGTCATGAATTTGCGAGCTCTCCAGTGTTCTACACCTTTTTTTATTGCCTCTGCCTGATTAAACTGTGTCAAATACACGAAGCTTTTAAGGTCTTTTGGAAAACCTAATTCACTTACCATGTACCTTATCAGGCGTTCCATACCATCAATCTGTTTATTGTGAGATATCATTACAGGGCTTAAAATATATCTGTCATCTTCTTTGGTATACGACAATACCGTCTTCCAATCAGGCATTGACTGGAAGCCAAACTCGCTTACAAATCTGCTTTTATCAGCTAAATACGCTTTAACATCAGCCCATCCACTCCATACATCCCACTGATGCCTGTCACCTTCTGATTCACTGTTGGGATCTACTCCACCGTATGGGCTAGATACCCAATAGGGTCTTGAAGGATCATACTTTGCGCAAATCTGTGGCAATATTTCCTTGTATATGTAATTTCCTAGATACTTCGGATCGCCATTTCCCCACCAAGAGTAGAAACCAGTGTTGTTTTCATTGTTGCCGCACCACAATACGATGGAAGGATGGTTCCTAAGCCTTAAAAGTACATCCTCTGCTTCTTCTGCAGCCATCTGCTGAAACCAATCAAATTGATCCGGATATTGAGCACAAGCGTACATAAAATCCTGCCAAACCATTATACCCATTTCATCACACGCATCATAGAAAGCCTCATCCTCGTAAATGCCGCCTCCCCAAACTCTCAGCATATTCATATTTGCGTCTTTAGCAAGTCTTACAAATTCGTAGTAATCGTCTTTTGTAATCCTTGAAAGAAAATTATCCGCTGGAATCCAATCAGCACCTTTTGCAAAAACCTTTATTCCGTTGATTTCAAAAATAAAGCTTTCTCCTTCACTGTCTTTTTCTCGTATCAATCTTACAACTCTTATGCCGGACCTAAAATTCAATTCATCTATAACATCTTCG
Source organism: Thermoanaerobacterium thermosaccharolyticum DSM 571 (assembly GCF_000145615.1). NCBI lineage: Bacteria > Bacillati > Bacillota > Clostridia > Thermoanaerobacterales > Thermoanaerobacteraceae > Thermoanaerobacterium > Thermoanaerobacterium thermosaccharolyticum. The sequence continues at coordinate 652,184 of NC_014410.1, read as the reverse complement.
CCTATTGAAAGCTTTATATTTATGTTGTAAAGCGGTTGAGGTCCAATACCATTGGGATACCACAGCTTTGGATTATCAATTTTAAGATAAGCATCTATACCTCCGTATTCAACATGAACACTTTTTCTTCCACAGACCTCGCCATCATATGAAACGGTAACTTCTGCTATTAAATCCTGATCGGTAAAAGATGATACAGAAGCATTGACTCTTACAAATGCCGCATCTTCTTGCAATTTTTCCGTATAGAAGAATGGATTTTCTATCACAGCATCTTTCACAACTGATATATACACATCTTTCCACAGACCAACCTGTGCCAATCTCGGTCCCCAATCCCAGCCGTATGCATATTGAGCTTTTCTAATGTATGGCCTTGCTGTCTCAAATGATGATTCTAATCTTATAGGGCTGTTATTCTCAAGTGTCCTCATTACTTTTGTAGATGAATGAAAATAGACTTCTAATACATTGTCCTTCTCACTTATTATATCGGTTACATCAAATTCATGCGAAATATACATATTTTCTGCTCTACCTAAGAATTCGCCATTAAGATAAATATCAGCGATCGTATCGATTCCCTCAAATACCAATTTTATTTCATCAAATTCTTCAGACAAATCAAAATCAAATTCTTTTCTGTATATCCACTCCTTCTCTTCTAATTTATGGCATTCTAACTCATTCATGCAATAAAATGGATCACTTATCCTATTTTGTGCCAGTAAATCTAACTGAACACATCCAGGTACTTTTCCATCATTCCACTCATTATCAGATGCTTCTCTAAACTTCCATGTGCCATTCAAAGAAATGCGCTTCTCCATGTGCCTCCTCCTTCCTCTCAAAGCTTACATATGTGATGAATCTTAAGCTTAAGCCCAAAATTGATAGATTTTATCCTTTTATAGCTCAACAGCTTTTCCTAGCTGGTTTGATTTAAATGCGGCTTCTATTATTGAATAAACCTTTTTTACTTCATCTGGTTTTACTATGAGCTCAGCTTTTCCTTCGATCGTATCGCGAACATTTGCATAAAACTCTATCCACTCTGAATTTACATCTGGAAGTTCAAAATGATCTTTTACTTCTTCTGGCCTTGGTGCAAATGTGCGGGTCGGTCCTGCTGTCGTCTCTACTATTTCTGCATCAAATTTATCTGCAAGCTTATTTAGCTTGACAATTTCACCATGACCTTCAAAATCATCTACTACCAATGTCCCTTTGTTTCCACCCACAAACCATCTCGGCAACGGCTTTAGACAAAATGTTCCGACTTCTATCTGCGCAGATAAACCATTGTCAAATTTCATCAATAGTTTGAAATAGTCGTCAACATCTTTATTTAATACACTAAATAGTTCAGCATAGACTCTAACTACTTTATTTGGAATCATATATAGAATCTGGTCTATAAGATGGACACCCCAATCTAAAAGCATCCCACCGCCGCACTCCTTTTTATTCCTCCAACCGTAAATCAATCCACCTGCACCGTGTACTCTGCTTTCGATTGTATAGACATCACCAATCATACCTAATTCCACTGCTTTTTTCACTTTATTAAAGTCTTTATCCCATCTGCGATTTTGATGTACTGTAAATACTACATTATTCTTTTCTGCAGCCTCTATTATTTCATCTATTTCCTTCATCGACATTGCAACAGGCTTTTCAACTATGACATTCTTTCCAGCATTTGCTGATGCCACTGCAAGATCCTTATGCACATCGTTGGGAGTTGCGATTAATACGGTATTTATTTCTTCATCTTTTAGAAATTCATCCAAGCTATGATACCCTTTAAGCCCAGCTTCTTTTGCTACGTTAACTTGATATGCATCAATATCAAATGCCGCTACTACATCCACGCCTCCAACCTTTTGGGCATTTTTATGATGCCACATTCCCATACCGCCATAACCTATTATTCCAAGTTTAATTGGCATCTTACTACCTCCTATTGTAATTTTAAATAAAAACATTTTATAGACAAGTAGATTAAACTACTTGTCTAAACTATTTTATATGAATTGCTTTAAATGATTATAACCTAGTTTTAATCCCTCTTTTACCTTTTCTTCGCTTCCCTCGTACAATGGATCTTCATGCTCAATACTTATAACGCCATCGTAGCCTATGTCTTTTAGCGCCTTTATAAATCTATCCCAATCTACTTGGCCAAGGCCTGGCATTCTAAACCTCCAATAGCCTGTTTCGCCTTTTTTATGAAATTGCCTGTTAAATACACCATACCACTCAAGCTTATCTTTGAAGATTTCTGCGTCTTTCGCATGTACGTGGAAAATTCTATCCTTAAATGCTGGCACAACTTTTACATAATCAATTAGCTGAAACAAAAGGTGGGATGGATCCAAATTAAGTCCAAAACTCATAGACGGGATTCGCCTAAACATCTCTTCCCAAAGCTCAGGAGTAAATGATATTGTACCGGGAAGTCCTTCTTTCTGCCATCCTTCCATAGGACAATTTTCGATTATAATCTTTACACCTTTGCTCTCTGCATAACTAACAATATCGCTAAAGACTTTTTCAAATTCATCAAAATTCTCCTTCAAATTTTTATTGGGATCTCTACCTATAAAAGTTCCAACCATAGATGTACCTAACATAACTGCAGCATCAATGCATTTCTTAGTGTGATTATTTATATAAGCTCTTTTTTCAGGATCCGGATCCAAGTTGTTGTCGTAATAAGCCAAAGATGATATAGAAAGCCCATAATCTTTCATGTATTTTTTTATCTCTTCAGCTTCCTCTTCTGTCAATGTTTCAACATCTATATCACAGCTAGAATAATCTCTGCTGTTTACATGTGGCCAACAAGCAATTTCCAAAGATTTAAACCCATTTTCCGATGCCCACTTCGCTTTGTCTTTAAGAGGCATATTTCCTAAGCAAACTGTTAAAAATCCAAGATACACGATAATCTCTCCTCACATTTTTTTGATATTGTTAAAACTTATCTCAGCACTTTCAAGAGGCGGCCTTTTGCATATATCTTGTTCGACTATAAACCATTCAACACCGGCCTCTATTGATGCACTTATTATATCTTTAATATTCATGGTGCCTTCGCCAATTTCGGCAAAATCCCTTGTATCACTTTCCATGTCCTTTAAATGAACCAATGGCACTCTTCCACTATACTTTTTAATGTACTTAACAGGATCTTCACCTGCATACTTAACCCAATACGTGTCTATCTCCGCTTTTAAAAATTCTGAGTCTGCATTTTCATAAATTAGATCGAGGCCATATTCATCGTCAAATTTGACAAACTCATGGTTATGGTTGTGGTAGCAAAAAATTATTCCTTTATTTCTACATTTCTCACCTATCTCATTAAAAAGTTTTGAGGCTTCAATAAAATCATCTTTCGTTTCGTATTTATTCCACGGACAAACAATGTATTTATTTCCTATTTCCAAGTTGTACTCTATTTCTTCGTCAAGTCTATTCTTTAAAATTTCTAATCCTATATGACTGCCTGTGGGAGTTAGTCCAAGGCGTTCAAGGTGTTTTTTTAGTTCTGATGCCTTTAGGCCACCATATCCAGCAAATTCAACACCTTTATATCCTATCTCAGCAACCTTTTCTAAAGTCCCTACAAAATCTTCTTTCATCTCATTCCTTAAGGTATAAAGCTGCAATGATAAAGGCATATCCATATAAATCACCCTATTCATTAAAATATACTGGCTTTCCAGTCTTTGAAGATGTATAAATCGCCTCTAGTATCTGTGACACTACAAATGCTTCTTCAGGTTTTACAACAGGCTCTGTATCATTAATGACACTTTCTATCCACAATCTTGCCTCTAAGTCTGCTGCATTTTCTGCTTTTCCTTCAAAAAAGTCAACACCACCAGTGCTTAAATCGATTTTTGTAGTGTACAATCGCCCATTCTTTTCTCCATTGATTCTAAGCCCATCCTTCATGTCTGCTCCGCCTTCTGTCCCACACAATGTCGTCTTTGCTTCATCCACATCAAGAGAATTTAAGGCCCAGCTTGACTCAAGTATAATTGTTGCACCATTTTCCATAGTTATAAATCCAAAAGCCGAATCTTCAACGGTAAATTTGTCCGGGTCCCATGGTCCCCAAGCATTTGCTGCGTTTCTTCTTTCTGCTAATTTATGATACGTATTTCCGACAACGTATTTAGGCTTGTAGTTATTCATCATCCAAAGCGTCAAGTCAAGTGCATGTGTTCCAATATCGATTAACGGACCTCCGCCTTGCTCTTCTTCATTTAAAAACAATCCCCATGTAGGGACAGCACGGCGCCTTATTGCATGTGCTTTTGCAAAGTATATCTCTCCAAGCTCTCCATCTTGACACAATTTATGTAGGTATTGTGAGTCTGCTCTGAATCTATTCTGATAGCCAATTGTTAACTTCTTACCCGTCTTTTTAGCAGCGTCTAACATTCTCTTAGCATTACTTGCAGTTTTTGCCATTGGTTTTTCACACATTACGTGCTTACCTGCTTCTAATGCGTCAACTGTTATATCTGCATGTGATTTGTTGGGAGTGCAAACATGTACCACATCAATACTTTTATCCTCTAACAGCTTTCTGTAGTCATTATATGTCTTAGCTCCATCTATACCATAATCTTTTGCAGCTTTTAAAGCTCTCTCCTCTTTTATATCACAAAAAGCAACCATTTCCACATTGTCAAGTTTTGATAGGGAGGGCATGTGTTTGCCATTAGCAATACCTCCACAGCCGATTATTCCAACTCTGATCTTTTCTTTCACAAAAATTCCTCCTTTTACTTTACAGTAGACTGCCTTATTATAAGCTCATGCTCCAAAACTATGTTTTCTTTATTACCCCCTTTATTTCTTATTTGTTTTATAAGTAGTTCCATTGCCGTACAACCGATATCGTATTTAGGCTGCGATACCGTTGTAAGCGATGGATTATACATTGGGGCAAAACTTATGTTATCAAATCCAACTACTGCAACATCATCAGGAACCTTAAGCCCATTTTCGTAACATGCTTTTATAGCACCTATTGCCATGATATCTGAAATAGCAAAGATTGCTGTTATTTCTTCAAAATCATTTAAGAGGCTTTGAGCAGCTCTGAAGCCGCTCTTAAATGAGTAATCACCATACCGGATGTAATCAGGATTAAATTCAATTCCAGAATCCTCCAATGCTTTTTTATATCCGGATTCCCTGTGCTTCGTTGACAGAAAATTATTCTTACAGCTTATAAACCCTATATTTTTATGTCCCAGTCCTATCAAGTGTTTTACCGCTTTATATGATGCCTTATAGTTGTCTATAGACACATGTGAAACATTAGCACCTTCTTTGTATTCGCAGCACTGCACAACTGCATATTTCTCTCCTATTTCATTAAGCTCTTCTTCACCAATCTCAGGTGCCATGAAAATAACTCCATCAGACAGCCTATTTTTTAAAAGCTCTAGATACATCCTTTCTCTCTCAATGTCAGAATCAGTATTGCAAAGCATTACACCGTATCCATTTTTCTGCGCCACATCCTCTATACCTTTCACTATTCTTGCGTAAAATGGATTTGAAATTGTAGGAAGCAACACAAGTACCATATTAGTCTTCATTCTACGCAGATTTCTGCCTAAAAGATTCGGATTGTAGTTTAGCCTTTTTATCACAGATAAAACTTTTTCTCTAGTCTCATCTGAAACACCAGGGCTGTTATTTAGAACTCGCGATATAGTAGCAACTGAAACACCAGCTTCTTTTGCAACGTCTTTTATCGTTATCATAGCTACTCCTTCGTAACTGATTACTTAATTATTAAGGCAATTTTTTAGCAATAATAACTTATTTTCACTTGCTGCGAAAACAATTTACGTAACGGATTACATAACAATAGTAAAATAGATTTTGCCATAAGTCAATCTCAATAATTAATCTAAATATTTGATTTAGAATGATATACGGCATCTATCATCGAATTTCTTCAAAATACTTCTATTTTATACTAAAACCAAGCTTGTCTCAAAATGAAAAGCCATGCCGCTTTAAGCATGACTTTCAAGTCTTGTATTAATTTATTTGAGAAGTTTTTTCATGACTTTTCCGGTTGGACTCTTGGGAAGCTCATTTACAAATTCGAATATCTTAGGTATCTTATATTTTGCAAGTTTGTCGTGAAGAAAGCTTTGCAGCTCTTTTCTGTCTGCGGTCTTTCCATCCTCTAGCACGATAAATGCCTTTACTTCCTCACCCTTATATTTATCGCCTACTCCAATTACTGCCGCTTCTTTTACTGCAGGATGTTCCATAAGCGCTTCTTCTACTTCTCTAGGATATACATTGAAACCGCCTAAGATAATCATGTCTTTTAATCTGTCCACAATGTAATAATATCCATCTTCATCTTTTTTTGCAAGATCACCTGTATGAAGCCATCCATTCCTCAAAGTTTTTTCCGTCTCCTCAGGCATATTATGATACCCTATCATGATATTAGAACCTTTTAATACGAGTTCCCCCACCTCTCCTATCGGGACTTCATTATCATTTTCATCCACTATCTTAGCTTCATTACACGGAAGGGGCACACCTATAGAGCCAGGCTTTCTTACCTCATTTATACCAAGAGGGTTTAATATTGCAACAGGTGCAGCCTCTGATAAGCCATAACCTTCAACAAGTGGAAAATTAAATTTCTCTTCAAATCCCCTTTGTATCTCCGGTGCAAGCGGCGCACCGCCTGAAATAGCAAGCCTTAAGGCTTTGAACTGACCCTTTTCTACCATTCTTATTAAAAATGCAAAGATAGACGGTACACCACAAAACACAGTAATATCTTCATTTAGCAGTGTCTCCAATGTATCTTTGGGCATGAAACTGTCCTTTATAGTCACCGTACTTCCAAGGTAAAATGCAAGCAGCACATTTACGGCCCAAGAAAATCTATGAAAAAGCGGTAGAACACATAAAAAGTTGTCACTTGGTCCTAGATCAGATATTTCATCCATCGCAACAACATCTGCTTCAAAATTTTTATGTGTCAACATCGCACCTTTTGGTTTTCCTGTAGTACCTGATGTATAAAGATATGTGCATACCTCATCATCATTTATTTCTACAGGAACGTAATTAGTGTGTTCCATTATTTTTTTCTTTGTATCGTCGTCCATCACAATTATGTTTTTCAAATTGATCTTGCTGAATGCTGAAGGATCTACATTTTTAAGAACTACAGGATGAACTACAATTGTATGGGCTGAAGACTCCTTGACAACATACTGTATTTCTTCCATCGTATACATAAGATTTAAAGGAATTGTAATAGCACCAGCTTTTGCCGATCCTAGATATGCAAAGATGAATTCAGGACAGTTGGGCATGCTAAGTATTACTTTGTCTCCCTTTTTAACACCTAGCGATTGCAGGTAAGCTGCATAGCTGTCCACGTACTTCGGTAACTCCCCGTATGTAATCTCCTCATCTTTAAACTTTATAGCAACATTATCTTTTAATTTTGTATTTCTTTCATAAAACTCATATATCTTCACTTTAAGCTCCCCTTTTCATCATAAAATTGACGCTCCAATTATCCCTGCGTCATTTCCAAGCTCTGCCTTTTTAATATCTGCATATGGCAGATCCTTGAATAGTATATTTTTACTTACTTCTTCTTTAAGCGGCTTTAAAAGAAAATCTCCAGCATTAGCTACACCGCCACCGATTATTATAACTTCTGGATCAAGTATATTTATAATGTTCACAATTCCCATTGCAAGATACTTCACATAATCATTGAAAATCATCATAGCCGCTTCATCGAACTGTTTTGCAGCATCAATGACATTTTTAGCTGTAATAGATTCTATCTCTCCACCTGCCAGCTTCAAAATAAGTGAATTGCTGTCCTTCATCACAGCCTTCTTGCCTTCTCTAATGAGAGCTGTTGCAGATGCATACGTCTCAAAACAGCCAATTTTACCACAATTGCACATAACGCCATTGTCTCCTAAAACAATATGCCCAAGCTCTGGCGCAAAATGGTGTGCGCCATTAAACACTTTTCCATTCAATATGAATCCTGAACCGACACCAGTGCCAAGAGTTATAGTAACAGATGAATTTGTTCCTTTTCCTGCTCCAAATATTCCTTCTGCCAGTGCAGCAACATTTGCATCGTTGTCCATATTTATAGGTATATCGATGTATTTATGTATTTCCTTTACCAGCGGCACTTTTGTCCAATAAAGATTTACGGCTCTTAAAACTATTCCTTTCTCATTGTCTGCTACACCAGGAACACCAATCCCCATAGACTCTACATCTGAGATATCAAGACCACATCTTTTTATCAATTCCAATGAAATTTCAGCAATATCTTTTGCGATTGCAGCATAGCCTCTCTTGGGCTCTGCAGGTCTCGAACCCGTTGCTATTATCTTCCCATTTTCATCGACTAATCCTACGGCTATGTTTGTACCACCAACGTCGACGCCAATTCTCATACAATTTCTTCCTCCTATTTAAATAAATCTTTATAGCTTTCCCTTGTTCTTTAAGTATTCTTTAAATTTATCTACATCTGTATTTAATACAAGATTTTCATCTAAATGCGATTTTTCTATTACCTCCAGCGCTTTGTCAAACCTGCCTACATCAAACGATATATGTGCATCGCTTCCGACACAAATCTTAACATTTTTCTCTGCCGCCTTCTTCGCGATTAATAAACAGTTATCGTAACTTCCAACTCTAGATGAAACGAAAGAACTGTTATTAATCTCAATGCACGTATCATATTCTTTTGCAGCTTCAAGAACCCTATCAACATCAATATCAAAAATAGGATTGCCTGGGTGCCCAATAATATCTACGTATGGATTTTTAATTGCATTTATGATTGCTTCAGTATTTGAATCTACATCGCGATAAGGAAAACATACATCATGAAGGCTGGCGATGACCACATCCAATTTTTTTAAAATTTCTTCTGGAATGTCAAGATTTCCATCTCTGTCGACTATATTCGCTTCAACGCCTTTCAATATTTCTACACCGTATATCTCTTTAGGCATGACTTTTAGATTTCCAAAGTGAAAAATATGAGGACCTCCCGGCATCTTAGGACCATGGTCCGTCATACAAATAAGCTTTAGGCCTTTCTTTGAAGCCTCTTTTGCATTTTCCATTATCGTGCTGTACGCATGACCGCTTGCTACTGTATGTGTATGTGTGTCAAGTAAAAGATTCATCAGAATTTACATCCCCTTCAAATGTAAAAAATTTAAAACAATTACTACAACAATTATATTTTAAGTTGAAATTTGTTTCAACAATTTTTTGTTAAGCTCGTGTGCAGCATTATATCCCATTTGCTTTTGTCTATGGTTCATCGCTGCAACCTCCACTATTATCGCAAGATTCCTTCCTGGTCTTACAGGTATTGTCAGTTTTGGAACTTTGATGTCCAAAAACTTTATGTAATCATCATCAAGTCCGAGTCTATCATAGTATTTATCTTCATTCCATTCCTCCAACTGTATCACCAAATCGATATTCATATTATCCCTTACGGAGCCTACACCATAAAGTGTCTTTATATCTAGTATTCCTATACCCCTTATCTCTATATAATGCCTTATTATATCAGGTGAACTGCCCTGCAAAACATAATCGCTTATTTTTTTAATCTCTGTAGCATCGTCGGCTACAAGCCTGTGACCTCTCTTTATAAGCTCTAGTGCAGTCTCACTCTTTCCAATACCGCTCTCTCCAAGCAAAAGAACCCCAACACCGTAAACATCAACAAGATCACCATGAATAGTAATCTGAGGTGCCAATTTTTCTTCTAAATAGTTGATAAGCCTGCTTATAAATTTTGTAGATGATTCCTTTGTCCTTAAAAGATATCTACCATGTTTTTGGGCCGCCTCAACAATCTCCCTCTTTATGCTTAATCCTCTTGTAACAATTACGCACGGTACCGGATATTCAAAAAACTTATCGGCACGCTCTGCAAGTAAATCTAAAGGCATCCTATCTATAAATGCTGTCTCAACCATTCCTATGACCTGAACACGCTCTTTTGCAAAATGTTCATAAAATCCTGAAAACTGAAGACCCGGCCTGTTTACATCGCTCGTCGTTATGTCAATCTTCTCATTTGCTTCTACTATTACTTCCAAGTCTAGATCTTTTATCAAATCCGCAACTGACACACTCAACAAATCTATAACCTCCTAATCGGCGCTTGCTTGCTTTACATTAATTATATTATTTTATATCTAAGATGTAAATAAATTACCTAAATAAATTGCCCTACTTATCATACATCAAAAGTAGGGCATCAAATTTATTTAAAACACTTGTTATTATAATTCTTCACCGTTTGTCTCAATTACTTTCTTATACCAATAAAAACTTTTTTTCGGAATTCTTTTTAGTGTGCCTTTTCCTTCGTTATCCTTATCTACATAAATAAAGCCATAACGTTTTTCCATTTCCCCTGTAGTTCCACTAACTAAATCTATACATCCCCACGGTGTATAACCAATTAAATCAACACCATCAGCAATTGCTTCTTTCATTTCTTTAATATGCTCTCTTAAATACTCTATTCTATAATCATCATTGATTGAACCATCTTCTTCAACAGTATCAACTGCACCTAAACCATTTTCAACAACCATAATAGGAATTTGATATCTGTTGTATATGTTATTTAAGGCCCATCTTAATCCTTTTGGATCAATCTGCCATCCCCATTCGCTTTCTTTTAAATATGGATTTTTAATTCCAGAGAATATATTTCCGCCAGTTTTATTATTCACATGTTTAGCACTTACACAGCTTGATGAATAGTAACTAAAGGCATAGAAATCTACGCGACCCTCTTTTAAAACTTTTTCATCATTTTCTTCCATTATTATATCTATATTATTCTCTTTGAAATATCTTTTCGCATAGTTTGGGTAAGCTCCTCTTACTTGAACATCTGAGCATAGGAAATTGTTTAAGTTATCTTTTTGTTGAGCCAGCAACACATCTTCAGGATTACAAGTAAGTGGATATGTGCACATATAAGCTATCATACATCCTATTTTAAAATCTTTATTAATTTCATGACCAAGTTTGACAGCCTTTGCACTTGCTACAAATTGATGATGCAGTGCTTGAAACCTAATTTGATCATTGTTTAGTGATACATTCGTAAGTTCTCTATTTCCCTCCGGTGGCATCATTGCACCAGCCCCAAATGTTCCAAATGGCATTGTTAAGGCATTAATTTCATTAAATGTCAGCCAATACTTAACTACATCTTTGTACCTCTTAAATATAGTTTCGCAGTATTTAACGTAGAAATCTATTACTTTTCTATCTGCCCATCCATTATACTTCTTAGTCAAATTATATGGTGCTTCATAATGTGATATTGTAACTAAAGGTTCTATATTGTATTTTTTTAATTCTGCAAAAACATTGTCATAAAACTTTAAACCTTCTTCATTTGGTTCAGCATCATCACCATTTGGAAATATTCTTGTCCAAGCAATTGACATACGAAAGACTTTAAAGCCCATTTCAGCAAATAATTTTATATCTTCCTTATAGCGATGGTAGAAATCTATTGCTTCATGACTTGGATAATATGTTCCTTCCTCTAAGACTGGAGTAATACGTCTTGGAGTTGTACGGCTTCCACTTGTCAAAATATCAGCAGTACTCAATCCTTTACCACCTTCATTTTATGCACCTTCACATTGGTTAGCAGCAGTAGCTCCTCCCCATAAAAATCCTTCCGGGAATTTCTTAATCAAATTTTCCATATCTCATTTCTCCTCCTTGAAAATTGGTTTTTAAGCATCAGAGGCACTTAGCTTCACCTCTGATGCTTGAATATTTTAATTTTTGTTAAATATCTAGATCATCACTGTTAATAAATCATCTTTATAGTTGACAGTCTTTTTATCTGTTTCAATAACATCCAAGTAATTATTTGAATTTGTAATCACTATAGGTGTTGTTAAAGAATAACCTTCCTTCTTTATAGCATCAATATCGAATTCTATCAGTACCTGACCTGCCTTTACATTATCACCTTGTTTTACTTTAGCATGAAAATATTTCCCTTCCAATTGAACTGTATCCATACCAATATGAATTAAAATTTCTGTACCTTTATCGCTTGTAATTCCTAAAGCATGGCCAGTTGGGAATAAAGTTGTTATAGTTCCATCTACCGGTGCAACTAACCTGCCTTCTGTTGGTTCGATTGCAACGCCTTTTCCTAGTACACCTTTTGAAAAAGCCTCGTCCTTTATTTCTGATAAGGCTTTGACTTCTCCTTTTAATGGGCTAACTACAGTTTCTTGCTTTATTAATATATCTCCGCTGGTTACCTCCTTATTTTCTTCTTTAGATTCTTCATCTTTAAGACCACTGAAGAGCATTAATATGAAACCTAATACAAACCCTACCACTATGGAAATAATTGCACCATAGAATCCAGTGTCAATTCCTTTTGGGCTAATAAAGCTTGGAATTTCAAAAATACCAGCTCCCCCTAGCATATATAGCTTAGATCTCATAAATCCTGATATACCGCCACCTATTGATGCTGCTATACAGCTTAGTACAAACGGTTTTTTATGAGGCAATGTAACACCATATATTGCTGGTTCTGTAACACCGAAAATCCCTGAAACAAATGCCGGTATTGCTATTGATCTTAATTTAGGATTCTTAGTTTTAACTAATACAGCTAATACTACACCTGTTTGAGCAAAAGTAGTTGCAAACGTTAGTGGAAGAATTATATCATAATGAAGTACTGATAAATTGTTGAACACTATTGGCATTAATCCCCAGTGTAACCCAAATATAACAAACACTTGCCCAAAAGCACCCATAAATAATCCTGCAATGGTCGGGTTTAAGTTGTATATAGCAATCGTTAATGCGCCAAGTAATTTACCTGCCCAAGTTGCTATAGGTCCTATAACTATTAAAGCTAAAGGAGCAACTACTAAAAGTGTAAAGAACGGCACTAAGAATGTTTTAACTACATCAGGTATTACTTTTTTAAAAAATTTCTCAATTTTAGCTCCTGCATATACGGTTAATATAATAGGAATAACGCTTGATGAGTAATTCATTAATATAACAGGAATACCTAAGAAAGTTAAATACACAGGTGATTGAATTGCCGTTCCATTAAATAATGTGTACAAAGGCTTTCCTGCCATTATACTAGCAAACGTTGGATAAACAAGTATTGCACCCAGCGTCATGCCAACAAACTGATTGGCATTAAACTTCTTAGCAGCTGTAAAGCCAAGGAATATTGGGAAGAAGTAAAAAAAGCTGTCTCCTATGGCATTTAAAATCTGATAAGTTCCTGAAGTAGCAGTTAGAAGATGTAAAGCCACAAATAATGCATTTAAGCCTTTTATCATGCCTGTTGCGGCAAGTACACCAAGCGTTGGCGCAAATACACCTGAAATGGTATCAATGAAACTGTTAAATAAATTTTTCTTTTCACTTGAGGCTGCTTCCTCTGTACCTTCTGTCTGAAAACCTCCTATAGCAACAACATCAGCATATACATCTGGTACATGGTTTCCTATAACAACCTGATATTGCCCACCGCTATTTACAACGGTAACAATACCATCCATTTTTTTAAGGGCTTCTGTATTTGCCTTGCTTTCGTCCTTTAGTTTAAAGCGAAGACGTGTAACACAGTGGGTTAAACTAATTACATTCTCTTTGCCGCCAACATTTTTTATAATGTCTTTGGCTAATTTTTCATACTTCATGATAATCTCTCCTTTTTTAATTAATAATTTTTTTAATTTGTATAAAAAAGGCGAGAACAAATAGACAGTATAATTTTATACTATCTGATTTGGTCTCGCCTGCATTACCAGTAACAATCCAAAAATTATTCAATTTATGTTTGAGTAACACGCTGAATATGAAGAGTTAAATATAGTTTTTCCTCATTTGATAGCTCAGTTTCTAAATATTTTTCTATCTTAAGCATACAATCGTAAGCTTTTTTATACTTTGTCTTTACTTTTTTAAATAGATAATCATCCACTTCCTTCAACTGTTCTTTTTTATTCAGCCTTTGGAAGAAAAATCTTAAATGAGTAATAAATCTTTCATAGCTGATAGATTTTTCGTCTAGTGTGATGCCATAGGTATACATAACAATATTTAAAATGTCATGTATTTTTTTTGTTTGTTCAGCTACATTTTCCACTTTATTGAATGAGCTGTTTATCTGTGCATTTATTAAATGAAGAGCTATATTGCCAGCCTCATCATCTGGAAGCTTTTTATTTAACTCATCTTCAATAAACTCCAATGCTTTTAATCCAATTTGAAATTCCTTAGGGTAAAATTTTTTAATTTCCCAAATCAATGGGTTGGGATTTTCTAAACCTTCATCAAACATTTTAATAGCATTGTAAATATGATCAGTGAGGGTAACGTATATATAATCATTTAGTTTTGTATTTAGCATATTTTTTGCATATTCAATAATGTCATAGCATATCGAAACGTATTCAGTGGGAATATCCTCTAACAATAATTTAAATTTTTCTGAAGCATCATTTTGTTTAAGTATGAACGTTTTCTCAATTAAAGTTTCGTCTATCATCTCGCCAGCACTCTTTTTAAATCCAATTCCACGCCCCATAACAACTAACTCACGATCATCTGAATCCCTGGCTACTATGGCATTGCTATTAAATATCTTTTCTATTATCATTTGTGTCCACTCCCACCTCACATATATGCTCATTAAAGAAATAAAAACCTTAGTCAATCCAGAATATTAATCAAATATCCTAGATTAGCTAAGGTATCGCCTGATCGAATCAGTAACAACCCTAAATTTTATAACGTATTTTCATAATTATTTTATCATCTTCTATATATATTGTCAATACATTTTTATTCATTGTAATTCAAAAATTATCTGAACATTTATTTCAGTTAATGTTAATCCTGAAAAGTTAAAATTGTCTCTTTGTTTAACAAAACTATTTGTCGAAAATTATTTTTACTGTATAATAAACTTGAATCTATAGTTGAAGGTGAGTGGGCTTTGTTAAAAAATGATATCTTATCAATTTTAAAAGCAAATAAAGGCAAACATATATCAGGTCAAGAATTATGCGAAATGCTAAACGTGTCTCGAACGGCAGTGTGGAAATGCATAAATGAATTGAAATCGGATGGTTACATCATAGAGTCGAAACACAAATCTGGATATCTTTTGATGGAAGAACCCGATATCATAGATTATATGGAAATTTCTCCATATTTAAAAGCAGAATTCATAGGCAGAAATTATTTACACTTTGAAAGCATATCATCCACAAATGATTATGCAAAAGAAATTGCACCAAGCGCCACAGACGGTACAGCGATTGTTGCAGAAGAACAAACATCGGGAAGAGGCCGCATGGGAAGGCACTGGGTTTCAAATAAAGGACAAGGAATATGGCTGTCTATGATTCTTAAGCCGAACTTAAGTCCTAATGAAGCAGTCAAGCTGACGCAAGTTGCAGCAGTGGCTGTCGTAGACTCCATCAAAGAAATAGCTGATATAAGATCTGGCATAAAATGGCCAAATGATATAGTAATAAACAGTAAAAAGGTTTGTGGAATACTTACAGAAATGAATGGGGAAATAGATCGAGTAAATTTCATAGTAATTGGAATCGGTATAAATGTAAATGTACAAAATTTTCCAGAAGATTTGTGTGGCAAGGCAACATCCCTCTCTATTGAAACAGGCAAAATTCTAGATAGAAAGCCTCTGACAGCATCGATACTTAATAATTTTGAAAAATACTATAGGATATTTTTAATAAATGGATTTTCATCTATACGAAATTTATGCAAAGAATATTCATTGACGCTAAACAAAGATGTAAAAGTAATAATAAACAACAATGAATGCATAGGACGTGCTGTTGATATCGACGATGACGGCAATCTAATTGTTGTATTTAAAAATGGTGAGAAAAAAACTATTGCATCCGGCGACGTCTCCGTCAGAGGTTTGCTTGGTTACGTTTGAATAGCATAGAGTAAATATATTCCAAGATATTTGGTCTAATCTTCGTGAAGAGATATCATCTACCTGATGATACCTCTTTTATTTGAAAAATTTATCAGTGCTCACAAATTTCGCTTATGATAAATTTTTCATATTATCAATCGCTTCTAAAATAATCATAGACGGCATTTGCTGCTTTTTCATTCATCCCTTCAACTTTTTTAAGTTCTTCAACTGTAGCATTTTTAATGTCATCTATCGTCTTAAACGCCTCAAATAAAGCTTTCATGCGTTTTTCTCCAATGCCTGGGATATTTAAAAGATCACTTCTTAATTTTTTACTTTTCGTTTCCTTATGAAATGTTATAGCAAACCTATGTGCTTCGTCTTGTATTTCTGCAACAAGTCTAAAAGCTCTTCCTGTCATAGGCATATCTATTTCACCATCAGTAGATACTAAGCCTCTTGTTCTGTGTTTTGAATCCTTCACCATTCCATACACAGGTATATCCACATTTAATTCACGTAACACCTCTTTTGCCGTATTGACATGGCCAAGTCCACCATCAACAAGTATCAAGTCAGGCATTATATGGAACTTAGCTTTATCCTCTTGAAGCTCTCCATCATCAATCAATTTTCGCTCCTCTATTCCATGTTTTATCCTTCTTAAAATGACTTCCCTCATGCTTCCATAATCGTCCTGACCTTCAACGGTCTTTATGTTGAATTTCCGATATGACGATTTGTGGGGTTTCCCGTCAACAAATACAACCATAGATGCAACATTATCAGTCCCTCTTATATTTGAGATGTCAAAAGCTTCAATTCTCTCTGCATATTCTAGACCAAGCAATTTGGATAGCTCTGATACGGCATCACTCTTTTGCCTTTTCATCTTTAAATTGATGTCACTTTTCAACGATTCAAGAGCATTTTCATAAACCATATCAACAAGTTCTTTTTTCTTTCCTTTTGATGGGATCGAAATCACAACTTTGTTTCCTCTTTTATTTGACAGCCATTCCGCTAAGACATGTTTTTCATCCATATCAACGTCTGTTATTATTTCCTTTGGTATATAAGGTGCACCGTCGTAAAATTGTTTGATAAACGATGACATTATATCACTTCTATTCATCTCATCGGTATTTTTCATGAAGTAGTGCTCTCTTCCGCTTACTTTTCCACCCCTTATGAAAAACACCTGAATGCAAGCGTCATCTGCACTTCTAGCCATTGATATAACGTCCTGATCCTCACCTGATGTAGAAATTATCTTCTGTTTTTCAGACGTCTTCTCAATGCCGTATATCTGATCTCTAAGCTTTGCGGCTTTTTCGAATTCCATGTTTTGCGAGGCCTTTTCCATTTCTTCTTTCAATTTTTTAAGCAGTACATCGTGTTTGCCTTCTAGAAACATTAAAGCATCATCTACCAATTTCATATAATCATCTTTTGATATTTGTCCTATACATGGAGCAGAACACAATCCAATGTGATAATATAAACACTCTCTGCATTTGCCAATATCTTTTTCTATATTTCTATTGCACGATCTAAGTGGAAACATGTGCCTTAAAAGTTTTATAGTCTCACGAACTGCAAAGGCACTGCTGTAGGGTCCAAAATATTTGGCACCATCCATTTCAAGTCTTCTTGTAAAGAGTATTCTCGGATAATCTTCATTTACGGTTATCTTTATATACGGATAATTTTTGTCATCTTTTAATAATATGTTGTACTTAGGCTTATGTTTTTTTATCAAATTGCATTCCAATATGAGTGCTTCAAGCTCTGTATCTGTTACAATGTATTCAAAATCAGCAATATGCCTCACCATTGTTCTGACCTTTGGAATCTGGTTTGCCGGATTTTGAAAATACTGTCTTACTCGATTTTTTAAAATTACAGCTTTTCCTACATAGATAATCTTTCCGCTTGAATCTTTCATTATATAAACGCCGGGTTTTTCCGGCAGCAACTTCAATTTTTCCTCAATATTAACCATATCATCACCTTATGAGACTCATTAATGTATGCTGAAAAAGAATAATCTCAATATCCCAAATATGCTCTCATTATTTCCCTAGCAATAGGTGCTGCAACAGCTCCGCCAGCACCTCCATTTTCAACTATGACAGCAACAACAATTTTAGGATTTTCTGCAGGTGCAAATCCTACAAACCAAGCATGTGCCTGTCCTTGTGGATTTTCAGCAGTGCCGGTCTTTCCTGCAACTGTTATACCCGGTATCTGTGCCGCTGTGCCCGTGCCTTGTTGCACAACGCCTATCATAAGCTGCTTTATCTTATCTGCCACATCTTTACTTATCGGATTCAAATATTTTTCTGGCATCGTCTTTTCAAGTATCTCTCCCGTAACGGGGTTTTTAACGTAGTCCATCAAATATGGCTTCATTATTACTCCACCGTTGGCAGGTGCAGATGCCATCAATGCCATCGTCAACGGCGTAACTAATGTTTTACCCTGTCCTATAGAACTTTCTGCCAATTGAACTTTCCCATTTATTAAAGGAATTGACGGAAACTGATTTTTTTCAACAGGTATATCAAATGGAACACTATCGTTTAACCCATATTTATTTGCCATAGACTCAAGATCTGATCTTCCCACCTGAAGTCCAATTTTAACGAATGTTGTATTTGAAGAAACGTAAAAAGCTTTCTGAAATCCTATCGTTCCATATGCTATATTATCATAATTGGTTATTTTATTTCCATCAACAATTACATAACCTATATCATTAAATACTTGATTATAAATGTCAGGCTTATATGTCAAAGCTGCAGATGCAGTTACAATTTTGAATATTGAACCAGGCGGATACAGTCCCTGTGTCGCTCTGTTAAGCACTAGATGATCAGGACTATTCATGGTACTATTCCACTTTTCTCCAAGCGTGTTTGGATCGTATGACGGTGATGATACCAAAGCAAGAACTTCACCTGTCTTAGGATTTAGCGCAACCACAGCACCTTTTCTGCCGCCTAGTAAATTGTAAGCCAAATCCTGCAATCTCTTATCCACAGTCAACACAACATCATCACCAGTTTGGCTTTTCCCTAAAACAGTCTCCCTCAAAAATGTCATCGGATCTGTATTTATCATTCCAAGAAGCTCTCTATCATATGTGTTTTCTATCCCTGTACTGCCCTGTTGATATATCCTCCGGCTGTAGCCAATTATATTTGCAAATGGAACACCATCAAGATACTGCCTTATCTGCTCACCATTTACAATAGTGCTTTTTGCCAGCACATTGCCATTTCTATCATAAATACTGCCTCGTAGAATCTTCTTTTCCTGTTCAATGAGTCTTTTGTTGTATACACTATATGAACTAGTTATAAGCTTGTTCTTTTCATACAGTTGGAAATACGATAGATATGCTATAAGGCTTAAAAATAGAATTGAAAAGACCGCAAAAAGTATTTTAATGTTGCGGTTCATACTGTTCAACATCCTCATCCTCTCTTACTGCGATACCATTCAACATACCCAATGTGATGAAACTCATTACCATTGAACTACCTCCGTAGCTTACAAAAGGCAGTGTTACACCTGTAAGTGGTATGAACTTAATGACGCCGCCTATAATAGTAAAAACCTGCAAGCTAAACATGCTTGTAAGTCCTACCGCAATTAATGCGCCGAAGTCGTCTTTGGCATCAAGTGCAACTTTTATGCCCCTATACATGATTACGAAATACACTAGAATTATTGCAACGGAACCCAACATCCCAAATTCTTCGCTGATAGCAGAAAAAATAAAGTCACTGGCGACAACAGGAATATATTCAGGATGCCCCATTCCAAGACCGGTACCGAAAAAACCTCCTGCACCAATTGCAAAAAGCGATTGAGCTATCTGATACGTCTTTCCAGGAACATCCATCCATGGATTTAGCCATGCCTGGATCCTCACGCGAACATGGTTGAAAAGAAAATATGAAATTACTCCGCCAAATCCAAGA
Source organism: Thermoanaerobacterium thermosaccharolyticum DSM 571 (assembly GCF_000145615.1). NCBI lineage: Bacteria > Bacillati > Bacillota > Clostridia > Thermoanaerobacterales > Thermoanaerobacteraceae > Thermoanaerobacterium > Thermoanaerobacterium thermosaccharolyticum. The sequence continues at coordinate 632,099 of NC_014410.1, read as the reverse complement.
AAAGCAACGCTTGCTGCAGTGTACAAAAGGCTTGACGTTGCAGCAAATATCATAAATGTTGTGGTAAGATAAAACAAAAGGGCAGTACCGAGATCTTTTTCTATGACTAAAATCCCAACAATAACGATTGTTATTGCGCCAACTTTAATTATGTCTTTTGCAGTTTTATTATCCTTTAAATACCTTGCAAGAAAAATTATATATATTATCTTTACAATTTCCGACGGCTGCACTGAAATGGAGCCAAAAGTAAGCCAGTTTTTAGAACCTCCAATTTCTTTACCTAATACAAACGTAGAAAATAGCAATATAAATGATATTGCCAAGTACACATAATTTCCATATTTGACTTTGTAGAAGAAGTCATAGTATTTGCAAGCGTAAGATGAAACAAAATACAGTATGAAACCAATAAAAATCCACGCAATCTGTTTTAAAATCAAATCCGGCGCTACTCTGTATATCATTATAAGGCCCATCTCTGCCAGAAAAGAGCTTAAAATTATAAGCTGAATTTCTCCCATTGGAAATAACCTGACATGTAAATAATATACAATGTAAATTAACGGCAAAAAAGCTAATGTAAAGTATATGGTGTCAAAGCCTTTTGGCTTATGATATATAAAGAGCAGCATAAACGCTATTACGAATATCAAAAAGATATCTTTCATAGCCTTTGAGCCTGTCTTAACATATTCTTCCATTAAAATACCACCTTAAATCAAAAATCTGTACTCTTCATTGCCAAATTTTATTACATCATTGTTTTTAATCCTAGCTATATTTTTGACACGCTTTCCATTTACATATGTGCCATTGGTGCTATTCAAATCTTGTATGACGAATTTTTTACCTTTCTTCCTTATCATGGCATGTTTACTGGAAACGTAAGGATTCTCAACGACAATGTCACAGTCATCAGCTCTTCCTATCGTAGTCACCTCAAACAGGTTAAAGCTGCCCATGCCAGAAAGTGACACCAGTTTTGCCTTTGTCACTTCCCTCTCTCTTCTTACGCCTTTTATATCAAGATATATAATTTTAAAAACTCTGTACAAAAATAGATATATAAGCAGTAATAATACATATTTTAATATATTTGCTGCCAGTTGATACATAAAAACACCTCATTGTCTGGCAAGAATTTTTTTCAAAAACTGCCCAGTATATGAAAAGTTGTTTTCAGCCACTTCTTCCGGTGTACCGGTAGCCACAATCCTTCCTCCTCTGTCACCGCCTTCAGGTCCCATATCGATAATATAATCGGCTGATTTAATGACGTCAAGGTTGTGTTCTATCACTATGACCGTATTGCCTCCATCCACAAGCCTGTTTAAAACGTCTAGAAGCCTATCTACATCAGCAAAATGAAGACCTGTAGTCGGCTCGTCAAGTATATACACAGTCTTCCCTGTTGAACGGCGAGACAATTCTGTCGCAAGCTTAACCCTTTGGGCCTCACCGCCAGACAGCTGTGTGGACGGCTGTCCTAACTTAATATATCCTAACCCCACATCATTTAATGTTTCAAGTTTGCTTTTTATTCTAGGTATATTCTTAAAAAAATCCAATGCCTCTTCAACCGTCATGTTCAAAACATCAGAGATATTTTTCCCTTTGTATTTTATCTCCAGCGTTTCCCTATTGTACCTATTGCCTTTGCAGACTTCACACGGAACATATACATCTGGAAGGAAATTCATCTCTATCTTTATTATACCATCTCCACTGCAAGCCTCACACCTTCCGCCTTTAACATTGAAGCTAAAGCGGCCAGGTTTATAACCTCTCATCTTTGCATCAGGTGTGTTTGAAAACAGCTCTCTGATTGGGTCAAATACACCTGTATATGTGGCTGGATTTGACCTTGGTGTCCTTCCTATAGGAGATTGATCTATATTTATCACTTTATCGATAAATTCAATCCCTTCTATAGATGAGTATTTGCCAGGCAAGTCTTTTGCTTTGTACAATTTTTGTGCAAGCGCTTTATAAAGTATTTCATTTATGAGTGTACTTTTACCTGACCCAGACACACCTGTTATGCATATCAAAATCCCAAGAGGAAATGTCACATCGATGTTTTTTAAGTTATTTTCGCTAGCACCACGCACTGTCAAATAGTGACCATTAGGTTTTCTCCTCGTTTTAGGAACATCTATTTTTTTCTTTCCACTTAAATATTGACCAGTAAGAGATTCTTCACATGCCATGATATCTTCTACTGTTCCTGCTGCCACGATTTTACCACCGTGTTCTCCAGGCCCTGGACCTACATCAACAATGTAATCAGCCGCAAACATCGTATCCTCGTCATGTTCTACAACAATCAACGTATTTCCTTGATCTTTTAACTTTTTAAGGGAATTTAAAAGCCTTTCGTTGTCTCTTTGATGTAGCCCAATGCTAGGCTCATCAAGTATATAAGTAACTCCTACCAGTCCTGAGCCTATCTGGCTTGCAAGCCTTATCCTCTGTGACTCTCCTCCTGACAATGTACCAGCATTTCTTGAAAGAGTAAGGTAATCTAATCCTACATCTTTAAGGAAGTTAAGTCTCGCTTTAATCTCCTTTATTATCTGATGCGCTATAAACTCTTCTCTCTCTGTCAATTTAAGCTCATCCATAAATCTCAAAAGCTCTGTCACAGACAGATCGGTTATCTTATTTATTGGCATACCGCCTACTGTAACAGCCAGCACTTCAGGTTTTAGACGAGCACCATGGCAATCAGGACAAACAATTGGTCTCATATACTTTTCGATTTCTTCCCTCATAAAGCTTGAATTTGTAGAATTATACCTTCTCTCAAGATTATTTACAATTCCTTCAAATCCATGCCTTTTACCGTTTTTATCTTTCCCATACAATAATATATTTATTAAATCATCGCTGTACTCTTCTAATGGAGTATTTTCTGTATATCCAAAGCTTTCTACAAGATTCAATATATTTTGATATGTGTAGCTTTCTTGTGAAACGATAAAGCCGGAAAATGCCCCATCTTTAAGAGATTTGCTTCTGTCAGGTAGCAGTAAATCCGGATCGACCCTCATAAATTCGCCAAGTCCTGCACAAGTTGGGCAAGCCCCGTATGGACTATTGAAAGAAAACATCCTTGGAGATAGTTCTTCTATACCTATATTGCAGTCAGGGCATGAATACTTTTCAGACATGGTAAACCCTTCTCCATCTATAACATCGATTGTAACAACGCCGTCGGATAATTTCAAAGCAGATTCAATTGAGTCTGTAAGTCTTGATTCGATATGTGGTTTTATAATGATTCTATCTATGACAACTTCAATTGTATGTTTCTTATTCTTTTCTAATTTTATTTCTTCGCTTAAATCGTACATTATTCCATCTATTCTCACTCTAACGTATCCACTTTTCTTGATGTCTTCCATAAGCTTCTGGTATTCGCCTTTCCGCCCTCTTATGATTGGCGAAAGAACCTGTATCCTCGTGCCTTCATTTAATTTCATTATCCTGTCCACCATCTGGTCTACCGTCTGCATTGAAATCTCTTTGCCGCACTTGGGGCAATGAGGTATACCTATTCTGGCATACAGTAATCTCAAATAATCGTATATTTCTGTAACTGTCCCAACTGTTGAGCGAGGATTTCGATTGGTAGTCTTCTGGTCTATCGAAATCGCAGGTGATAAGCCTTCAATGTATTCCACATCAGGTTTATCCATCTGCCCTAAAAACTGCCTTGCATACGCAGAGAGAGATTCAACGTACCTTCTTTGACCTTCAGCGTAGATGGTGTCAAATGCCAGTGATGATTTGCCAGAACCAGATAGACCAGTAATAACTACAAATTTATATCGTGGTATCTCCACATCTATATTTTTTAAATTATGAACTTTTGCACCTTTGATGACGATTTTATCTATTGCCAATTTACTTTCTTCCTTTCAATTGAAACAAAGTGGTATAAATAATTTCTTAGATAATTATATAGCATTTTTAATCATCTTTTGAAGTTCAAATATTCTGTCCCTGAGTTTAGCAGCTTTTTCAAATTCCAGTTCCTTGGCAGCTTTTCTCATTTCTTTTTCAAGTTCACTTATCATTTTTTCAATAGATACCCTGTCTACTACTTCTGCCTCCTTTATACTATATGGAACTTTATCCTCAGCTACCTTTGTTGCTTCTATTACATCTCTTATCCCTTTTACAATTGTCTTTGGGGTGATACCGTGCTTTTTATTGTAATCCATCTGTATGGCTCTTCTTCTATTGGTTTCGTTTATTGCGTTTTTCATAGATTCTGTCACTGTATCAGCGTACATGATAACTCTTCCTTCTGCGTTTCTAGCAGCTCGACCTATAGTTTGTATAAGCGAAGTTTCAGAACGCAAAAAGCCCTCTTTATCAGCATCAAGAATGGCAACCAATGCTACTTCTGGTATATCAAGACCTTCCCTCAGCAGATTTATTCCAATTAGGACATCAAATTTTCCTAGCCTCAAATCCCTTATTATTTCCATCCTCTCAATTGTCTCAATATCTGAATGGAGATACTTCACTTTCACACCCATGTCATTGAAATAGTCTGTCAAGTCTTCCGCCATTTTCTTAGTCAACGTCGTCACTAATACGCGATAACCTTTCTCTACTGTCATTTTAATCTCACTTAAAAGATCATCTACCTGTCCTTTAACAGGCTTAACTTTAACTTCAGGATCTACTAATCCTGTAGGACGTATGATTTGCTCAACAACCCTTTCAGAATGCTCCAGCTCATAAGGTCCAGGTGTTGCAGATACACATATAAGCTGATTTATCCTCTCTTCAAATTCTTCAAATTTTAAAGGCCTGTTGTCAAATGCTGACGGCAACCTAAATCCAAAATCCACAAGAGATTCCTTTCTCGCTCTATCCCCATTGTACATCCCTCTAATCTGAGGTATTGTGACATGTGATTCATCAATAAACATCAAAAAATCATCAGGAAAATAATCTAGTAACGTATATGGGGGGCTTCCAGCAGGCCTTCCTGAAATGTGCCTTGAATAATTCTCAATTCCAGAACAATAGCCTACTTCTTGAAGCATTTCTATGTCATAATTCGTCCTCTGTTTAAGTCTCTCTGCTTCCAAAATTTTACCCTGATCTTTTAGTTCTTTATACCTTTCTTCCAATTCTTTTTCTATGCTTTCTATTGCCCTTTTTAATTTCTCTTTTGACGTTGCATAATGAGATGCTGGAAAAATAGCCACATGATTCCTCTCTCCAACTATTTCTCCAGTCAATACATCTATTTCGGTAATCCTATCTATCTCATCTCCAAAAAGCTCTATCCTAATAGCTTTTTCTGATGATGATGCAGGAAAAACTTCAATGACATCTCCTCTGACTCTAAACTTACCTCTGACAAAATTGATGTCATTTCTCTCGTAATGTATATCAACCAATTTTTTTAAGATTTCGTCTCTGTCTTTTACCATGCCTGGTCTCAATGAAAGCATCAAGTCTTCATAATCTTCTGGATCGCCAAGGCCGTATATGCACGAAACACTGGCAACAATTATGACGTCTCTCCTTTCAAAAAGAGCCGCCGTTGCGGAGTGCCTTAGTTTATCAATTTCCTCATTGATAGATGCATCTTTCTCTATATACGTATCAGTCTGTGGAACATACGCTTCAGGCTGGTAATAGTCATAGTAACTTACAAAGTATTCAACGGCATTTTCCGGAAAGAATTCTTTAAATTCTGAGCAAAGCTGCGCCGCTAAAGTCTTATTATGGGCTATGACAAGTGTAGGTTTATTAACATTTTTAATAATATTTGCCATTGTGTATGTTTTTCCAGATCCAGTAACACCAAGTAATGTCTGGCACTTAAGCCCCATATTGACGCCTTCCGTCAATTTTTTTATTGCTTCTGGTTGATCACCCGTTGGCCTGTAGTCAGAGACAAGTTTGAATTCACTCATGATTAACACCTTCTATAAATCCATTCCGAACATTCTATAATATTATACCATATATAAAAAATCAACACAAACATATGTTTTTAGCCGGCAAATGCCGGCTTTATACCAATCTTACTACACCGTTTACGTATTTAGGAACTACTGAAAATTTATCTATAGTCGTACAGAACTCCACATCTTCATGAAAACCTAACTTTTCAATTCTGTTTAAATGATACCCATACTTCATTATGTTTAAAATATTGTCCTGAAATGATTTATATAAAAAATACGACGCTTTAGACAAATCATCACTTTCATACGGAGAAAGTTTCTCAAGCCTATCCAATATAGCACCGGCTGTAATAATATCATCGATAGAAAATTTTCCTTCTGTTCCGGCGCAAATAATTACTACATCCTTATTTTCTCTGTGAATATAATCTGCTACAGACGTCACATTTAAGAGACATCCAACAACTACATCATCTGATGATGAGGCTTTCTTTAATGCCCTTGTACCATTTGTGGTTGTGATTATAATAGTTTTGCCCTTCACAACATCTTCTGAATACTCCAGAGGCGAATTTGAAAGGTCAAATCCTTCAATCTTAACAGCATTTCTTTCACCACCTAGTAAAATTGTATCTCTTTCTAAATGGCCAGACATATTTATTGCATCTTCAATATCTGCAACAGGAATTACTTCTTTTGCACCATTAACAAGAGCCGTAGTAATAACACTAGTAGCTCTCAATGTATCTATTACAACTACTACTTTTCCTTTCAGAATTTTGTCATAAACTGCATTATATGTCTCATAAGTTTCTACAAACATTTGTATGACCTCCTAGTTTTTCTTCCTAAATTTCTCAACTAGTCTTTTAATCAAACCTCCATTTTCCATTTCATCTATATGATACATATTTTCTGGATAGCGTGGTACTACCAAAACACCAAGCCAATTTACGCCTTTGCAATTTCTGTATTCATATTTTACGTAATTGCCATCAGGCTCCCTAACGATAATAAACAATATTGTGGGGTTATTATAAAGCAGCCTTTTTATATCTTCCTCACTATCTATAGGGATGTCGTTTATTTTCAATATGATATCGCCGGGTTTTAAGCCAATATGCTCAGCAGGAGAATTTTTCATTACAGATAGAACCATCAATCCATTGTCTTGTGATTCAAACAACGGCTTTCTGTTCCTTTCTTCCTTTTGGCCAATAATTATAAGTGCCTCATGTGCTAATGGCCCAAAAATTGCAGCAATCCACTTAAAAATATAAATTTTACTGCCTAGTAAGGAAAATGTTATAAGAATTAAGCTAAACGCAAAAAGCCTCTTTGAAGATTTTTTGGCCCTCTTCTGTGGCATCTCTGTAAGTGCAATATCTCCATAACCCAGTGCTGCTATCACAGGCATCATAATAAAAACTATGTTTTTTAAGTTCGATGAAGGACCTAAAAGAGGCCACCAATCAGGCATATTTACAGATGATGCTCCACCTAGTATAGCTGTTGTCGTAGATAATGCCACAAAAGGAATTGGCCAGAACTTTTGCATGGTATATCCACCAACTACCTTATCATCTTTTAGCTTTACAAAAACCGGGATGCTATTTACAGAACCATCAATGTATATAAGTATGCTTTCCATAAGGTGAAGTATGCCGACTATAGCCATAAGGCCAGCTACATTAACATTAGGAAAACCCGTTATTAAACTTATGATTGATACAATGCCTCCTGCATAAGAGAAACATATATATCTGGGGTTTATAAGCATCAGGAGTATTGCAAGAGGAAAGACATACTCTATGCCTATATTGTCAATTGTTATTCCCAACAAAACTATGACAATGCTGCCTAAAATTCCCGTCAAAAACCCGTATATGGTGGAATCCAAAACTTGATCTTTAAGAGAAGTCTGCTCTTTACCCACCATCTGTCTTTCTGCATCTATATTTTTTTGTACTGAAAATATATAAAAGCCACGACTAACCACATAAATGGATTTAAAATCATTATAGCAATAGACTTTACTATCAGCCAGATTAACTTTAAATATACCATATAAACACCTTATTTGATTTCCGATTTTATTATGTCATATGCTTTTATAAGCTGCGTATCACCTTTTAAATCAGGTGTATCTGTCACAACATAATTTTTAGGAAGCTCAACAACGTAATTGGGCTCAATGCCTTTTCCCTGAATATTTACTCCACTTGGAGTATAATACCTTGCAGAAGTGTATTTAAGTGCTGTACCATCGCCAAAATCTATAACTGATTGCACTAGACCCTTTCCGAATGTCTTGGTTCCAACCAGCACTCCAACTTTTCTGTCTTTTATGGCACCAGAGAGTATTTCAGATGCACTGGCACTTCCACCATTCACAAGTACGGCAATTGGCTTTTGTAATCCCGGGCCTTTTGCATATATAACCTGATTATCCTTCTTGTTTCTGCCTTTAGTCGATACAATAAGCCCTTTCGGCAAAAGCTCATTAGCCACATTGACACACTGCTCTAAAATCCCTCCAGGATTATCCCTCAAATCTATTATCAGTCCATTCAAACCCTGAGTTTTTAGATTATTCAGTGCTTTAGTAAAATCAGCAGATGTATTTTCATCAAACATCGTCATTTTGATGTAGCCTATTTTGTTTGGCAGCATTGTGCTGCTTACTGTCTGCAACTTGATTATCTCTCTCGTCAATGTCTTATTTATAAGTTTATTATCCCTCATTAACACAAGAGAAACTTTTGTGCCTTGAGGTCCCTTCATTAAAGATACCGCCTGATCAAGGTTATTTCCACTGACTTTTACATTGTTAACAGAAACTATTATATCACCCGATTTTATTCCTGCTTTTTCACCAGGTGTGCCCTTCATTGGAGATACAACAACTATGTGTCCATCATTATCAACTGATACTACAATGCCGACACCTGCGTATGAGCCAGTTGTCTGTGTCGTAAAATCCTGATAATCTTTCTTATCCATGTAAACAGTATATGGATCTCCAAGAGAGCTTGCAAGACCTTTTATAGAGCCATCTACCAGTTTTGATTGATCTATTTTATCGACATAATCATTTGTCAATATGTTCTTAACTTGAAAAAGCTTGCTATACTGTTGCATCAAATCGTATTCTTCTCGTGGTACAATGACAGATCCTCCGTAAGCAAGCGGTATAAGCCTTGTCAAATAAAATGTCAACATGCTGCTAATAAACACCAATAAAACCGCACCGGCTATTAACTTTCTTCTTTTCATGTATTATTTTCATTCCTTTCTACTATGTTAAGTCAGATATTAAACTGTCATCTTACAAAAAACAGTTCTTTAAATTATATGATGTTACATCTTATTATACAATAATATACTGATAAAAAAAATAGACCGGCTATTTTAACCAGTCCATTGGATTAACAGGCACACCATTTTTTCGCACTTCGAAATGACAGTGGGGACCTGTTGATAACCCTGTACTTCCGGCCTTTGCAATCTGCTGACCTCTTTTTACTGATTCACCTACAGTTACCAAAAGCTCTGAGTTATGTCCATACAATGTAGTTATGCCACCACCATGATCGATTATAACAGCATTTCCGTATCCACCATAGTATCCAGCGTATATAACTTTTCCATCAGCAGCAGCTACAATGGCAGCGCCATAAGATGCTGCTATATCAATGCCTGTGTGCGTTATGTATTCATGCAAAATAGGATGATACCTTGTACCAAATGGCGATGTTATTGTTGAACTGCTTGGAACAGGCCAGCCCAATTTTCCACCTGAATAAACCGTATTGGAAGACTGCAGCTTAGCTATGGTACTCTCAAGCTGCTTTGACTGCTCTAATAGAGCTTTTTCTTGTTCCTCGTAAAGTGCTTGCTGTCTTTCTAAATCCCTCATAAATCCTTCTCTTGAAGCCAAAGCAACCTGTATATCTCTTTTTCTTGCTTCTACCTGATTTTTATAATTTTCTGCATCTTGCTTCGCCAAAGCCAACTGCTTCGTTTTATCCTCAACGATTTTTCTTTGCTCTTGGTAAGAGTTGAGAAGATTAACATCAAAGCCAACAAGTTTCTTTATCATATCAAGCCTTGTAACAAAATCTGCGAAGCTTTTCGAGCTTAAAAGCACATCTAGGTAGCCCGTCTCTCCTCCGCTTATGTACATTGCTCTAACTCTTTCCTTTAAGACATCTTTTTGCTTAGCCTCTTCTTTTTTAGCTACATCAAGTTCCTGCTGTGCCCTATTTAATTTTGCAATTGCATCATTTAGTTTTGCCTGTGCATCATTTAGCTGCTTTGTAGTATCATTCAATTTCATGTCTAAATCTTGAATTTCTTTTTGTATATCTTCCTTTTGACTTGAAATCTGGTTTTGCTTATTCTTATTTTGACTTATAGCACTTTGAATATTATTAAGTTTGTTTTTTGCATCTTGCAGTTGATCTGCTTTAGGAAATGAAGTTGTCAAAAGCGATATTGATATCAAAAACACAAAAATTATCTTTCTACATCTTCCTTCCTTCAATAATATACCTCCTCAAACATTCAAAAATCTCTTTATTGATATCCCACTGCCAAGAGCACCTATTAAAGACCCTATGGCCAAAAAGTACATAAGCGATTGCCTCAACACATTTCCCACAGGCAAAAGCGTAAAAATTACCAATTTGTTATTTACTAAATCTGCAGCGTAGCCGTATATTAAACCTAAAATTACAATAGCCAAGATTGATCCAACCAGCCCTAGTACAATTCCTTCTACGAGAAACGGCCATCTTATGAACCAATCTGTTGCACCGATGTACTTCATGATGTTAATCTCTCTCCGCCTTGCAAAAACACCAAGCTTTATCGTGTTTGATATGATAACAACTGAAATTATAAAGAGAATAAGTATCACGCAAAGGCCAACTATCCTTATTATCTTTATAATTCCAAGCAGCTTATCAACAACGTCTTGACCATAGCTTACCTGTGTTACTCCATCAATCTTTTTTATATCTTCTGACACTTGTTTCATCATATTTGCATCAGTAACTTTTACTATAAACGATTGTGGCATTGGATTGTCATTTTCCAGTCCATTTACTAAATAGCTTTTTTCCCCTAACTGCTTTTTGAAATTATTTAATGCATCCTTTTTAGACTCAAAAGTTATAGATTTAACACCATTAATTTCTTTTATCTCATCACCAACCTTTGTCACTTTTGACATATCATAGCTATCATTTATAAATGCCTTAAGCTCCAATTGTGATTCAACTTGATTTGCCATTGAATCAACGTTAAGTATAATTATCAAAAACAGTCCAAGTATTAACAGTGCTGCTGTCACAGACGTAATAGATGCCACAGTCATAGCCCTGTTTCTCTTAACATTTGTCAAGCCTTCTCTTATATAGTAAAAAGCCGTATTAAGCTTCATATCCGTAAGCACCTCTCATCTCATCTCGCACAATGTTCCCTTTTTCAAGAGCAATAACCCTTTTTTTCATTGAATCTACAATATCCTTAGCATGTGTAGACATAATTACAGTAGTTCCTCTTTTGTTGATTTCAGATAATAGCTTTACGATCTCCCACGACGTATCAGGATCGAGGTTGCCTGTAGGTTCATCCGCTACAAGAATAGAAGGCTCGTTTACAATGGCTCTTGCAATTGATACCCTTTGCTGTTCACCACCAGACAATTGCTGTGGGTATGAATTTGCCCTATCACTTAACCCAACAAGAGACAAAACCATCGGAACCCTCCTTCTTATATACTTTGGCTCAGCTTCCACTATCTGTAAAGCAAAAGCAATATTTTCATATACTGTTTTATTCGGCAAAAGTTTAAAATCTTGAAATACTACTCCGATATTTCTTCTTAAATAAGGCACGTCTCTTCTTTTTAATTTGGTTATATCTTTCTTGTCTACAAATATGCTTCCTGTCGTAGGAATCTCTTCCCTTAGCAATAGTTTTAAAATTGTTGATTTACCAGCACCACTGGGACCTACTAAAAACACAAATTCACCATTGTCAATTGTAAAATTAATATTTGAAACGGCAATAATTTCATTTTTATACTTCTTTGAAACCCCAACAAATTTTATCATACCCTCTTACATCCCCTTCAAAATTGCTTTGGCTACAACCTACGTCAATAGTTTCACAAATGTCATTATTACTTTCAACATCACTGCATCGTTAAACTGTTTCGGATCAAAACCTGTCAGCTTATGTATCTTATCTAATCGGTAAACAAGAGTATTTCTATGAATGTACAAATCTCTGGATGTCTCGCTTAGATTGAGGCTATTCCTAAAAAATGAATTTAATGTAGAAACAAGCTCATCATCATTAAAATAATCTAATTCACCATCTGTCAAAGCCTCCAAAAATCTCTTTATCACGTCTTCTGGAAGCTCTAACAGCAATTCTTCTAATGCATAACTTCTGTAAAAATAAATACCTCTTTCATTGTTGTCGATCTTTTTACCCAATTTTAAAGCAATACTTGCTTCTCTATATCCTTTGCTGATATCTGTAAAATTGTACGCTTTATTAGAAACACCAATATCTATCTTTATATATACTTCGGATTCTATAGTATCTTTTAAAGTCTTTGTGGCTTTATCTATGTCAGCAGACACGGACTCTAAAAGCAATACTGCAAACTTATTGCTGCTTAGAATTACCGTTTGATAACTGTTTTTTTCAAATATGTGGCCGACAATTTTAAAAGCATCGTCAATCGCATCGTGGGACTCTATTATAATAACCCTGTATAAATCTTTTTCTTCAAATTTATACTTTTCTATGTAATACTCAATCTCATCCCTATCCAAATCACCAATAAGCAATTTTAATAAGAAATCCTCTTTTGATACCTGATTGCTTAAATGCTCAAAGCTCATTGATAAAAGCATAACCATATTTTTTGCCTTATCGCCAGTGCCTCTTATCCCAACAGTCAAAAAACGCCACCCACTTACAAATATGTTGTAAAATGTCATACCTTGCCATTCGTATACATCTCTTCTCTCTATGAATTCTCTATTTACAGCAAAAATTCCTTCTTTTTTTGATAAACTTTCATCACCTGAATAAATTAATTTACCATCTTTATCAATAAGAAAAATAGGCTCAGTTACATATTTCTGATAATCCTTAACAACTTTCCTTATATTATCGTAAATATTCATACAATACCACCTTAATATAAAGTATATAATAATTATACAATATTTTGTAGTAGAAAAAATAGGTATTGTAGAATTTATCATTATTTTGCTGTAAAATGTCAAATGCCTATTTTTACAAAAAAAATGATTAAAATATGATTGTAATGAATTTCATTTTTTTATATTGCAATTTTCAAAAAATGTAATATAATATTGATAACACTCTTAACTCGTTAAAAAGTTGGCTTCATACAGTTTGCTGTAAAATTTTATATAGTAAACATTTTTAAAAATTGCAGTTTACAAAAAAAATCTTTCACATAAAATTTTTTAAGGGGGTTATAAAATGTTGAAAGAAGGAAATATCAGGATACCTTCTGGTTGCGCTATTAGCGGCATAATAGACAAATCGGGAGCAGTTTTTTCTGGTCAAATAATTGCTGATTCCATTGCAACGATGCATGATAGATCAAACGGTCTTGGTGGAGGCTTTGCTGCCTACGGCATTTATCCAGATTTTAAAGAGCATTATGCGTTTCATATGTTCTATGACGACACAAAAGCAAAGCAGGATACCGAAGACTTGCTAAAAGCAAATTTTGTTATAGCCTATGAAGAAAAAATACCAACGCGAAAAACGCAAAGCATTAAAAATGCTCCTATAATCTACAGATATTTCGTACTGCCAAAACTAGAAGTATTGAATGCTAGCGAAATGAATGACGAAGATTTTATAGTAAAATTTATCTTCAATGTAAATAAAAACATCGATGGAGCTTATATCTTCTCCAGTGGTAAAAATATGGGTGTCTTTAAAGCTGTCGGATATCCAGAAGATGTAGCAGAATTTTATAAGCTAGAAACGTACAATGGATATATGTGGACAGCACACGGTAGATTTCCCACAAATACTCCTGGCTGGTGGGGTGGAGCACATCCTTTCAATCTTTTGAATATTTCGGTTGTACACAATGGCGAGCTTTCATCGTATGATACGAACCGCAAGTATTTAGAAGAGTTTGGATATTCATGTACACTGCAGACCGATACAGAAGTTGCTGCATATATTTTCGATCTGCTTTTAAGAAAACATAATCTTCCAGTTCCATTAGCTGCAAAAGTAATAGCATCTCCTCTTTGGAATCAAGTAGAGCGCCTATCTCCAAAGGAAAGAGAATTGTACTACAACCTTAAAATAATCTACAGCAAAGCTTTACTAAACGGTCCATTCTCTTTAATCGCCACTTACGATAATGGTTTTATCGCTATTAATGACAGAATAAAACTGAGACCATTAACTGCTGCAAGCCAAGGAGACATGATATATGTTGCAAGTGAAGAATCCGCAATAAGAAAAGTTTGTAAAAATCCTGACAAGGTTTGGATACCCAAAGGTGGAGAGCCTGTCGTAGCCGAAATTGAGCAGCAAAACATCTCAGAAATTTATGATAAAAAGGAGGTTACCGCATGAGCCTTAATTACCTCACTCCAGAATTCAAAGTGTTGAGAGATTATGATAGATGTATAAATTGCAAAGTCTGTATGAGACAATGTGCTAATGAAGTCCACAGCTACGATGAAGACTTAGACAAAATGATAGAAGATGATTACAAATGTGTAAACTGTCAAAGATGCGTTGTAATGTGTCCTACACATGCTTTGACAATCATAAAACACCCTCAAGTATTTCGCGAAAATGCAAATTGGACATACGACGCAATAAGAGATATATACAAGCAGGCAGAAACTGGAGGCGTTCTTCTGTCTGCAATGGGAAACGACAGACCGTACCCAATCTATTGGGACAAGATGGTAATTAATGCAAGCCAGGTTACAAATCCCTCCATTGACCCATTGAGAGAACCTATGGAGCTGAGAATATTTGTAGGAAGAAAACCTGACAAGATAGAGCTGGATGAAAATTTAAATGTAAAAACAAAGATGCCTCCACAACTTAAATTAAATTTTCCTATTATGTTTTCTGCTATGTCTTATGGTTCCATAAGCTACAATGCTCACGCATCACTGGCAAGGGCAGCAAAAGAATTAGGAATATACTACAATACTGGTGAGGGCGGTCTTCACAAGGATTTTAGAAAATACGGCGAAAACACAATCGTTCAAGTTGCATCTGGCAGATTTGGAGTTGATAGAGAATATTTAAAAACAGCAGCAGCAGTAGAAATAAAGATAGGTCAAGGTGCAAAGCCCGGCATTGGAGGACATTTGCCCGGTGAAAAGGTAAGCGCCGACATATCTGAAACAAGAATGATACCTGTCGGTAGCGATGCTATCTCCCCTGCGCCTCATCACGACATATATTCTATCGAAGATTTGAGCCAATTGATTTACTCATTAAAAGAAGCGACAGACTATAAAAAACCTGTCGGTGTAAAGATAGCCGCTGTAAACAATGTTGCTGCAATAGCATCAGGCATTGCAAGAGCTGGTGCAGATTACATCGCCATAGATGGATTTAGAGGTGGTACAGGTGCAGCTCCAAAGCGCATAAGAGATAACGTAGGCATTCCTATTGAATTTGCGATAGCATCTGTCGACTCAAGACTTCGCTCTGAAGGCATTAGACACACTATTTCCCTTATTGCTGCAGGAAGCATTAGAAACAGCGCAGACATAATAAAAGCAATTGCCCTTGGAGCCGATGCAGTGTATATAGGTTCTGCAGCTTTAATCGCCCTTGGATGCCACATGTGTCAACAATGCAATACTGGAAAGTGTAACTGGGGCATTGCAACTCAAGATCCAAACTTAGTAAAAAGATTAAATCCTGAAATTGGATACAAGAGGCTTATAAACCTTATTACAGCATGGGGACATGAGATACAAGAAATGCTTGGCGGTATGGGAATAAATGATATTGAAAGCTTAAAAGGCAACAGGCTGATGCTGAGAGGAATAGGCATGACCCAGAAAGAGTTAGATATATTAGGCATATTAGCTGCTGGCGAATAAATTCTTATATTTAATTATTTTTATCTATTGATCATATATGTCCGTATTATATTGAATGAAAGGATTGAAATATATATGAAGAAGGTATATGCAAAGGAAGAAGTTTGCGTCGGATGCAAACTTTGCGAAGTATACTGCATAACGTCTCATTCAAAATATAAAGATGTGCTAAAAGCATACAAATTAGACAGCACACGTCCAGCACCAAAAATCATAGTCGAAGAAGAACGTCCTATATCTTTTTCATTACAGTGCAGGCACTGTGACGATGCTCCTTGTGTCAAAGCCTGCATAACAGGCGCAATGCAAAGAAATCCTGAAACTGGTGCTATCATCTGTGATACAGATAAATGTGTAGGATGTTGGACATGTGTTCTTGTTTGCAGCTTTGGTGCAATTGTAAGGGACTTAAACAACAAAATTGCTTCAAAATGCGACCTTTGTGCGGAAACTGGTGAACCTGCCTGCGTAAAAAACTGTCCTAACGAAGCTCTTGTATTCTCAGAAGGAGGTATATAGATGGATATAGTAATAATCGGAAACTCCGCTGCAATGGTTGGGGCAGTGGAAGCAATTAGAAAACATGACAAAACATCAAACATAATAGTTATTTCCGATGAAAAATACCATGTATACTCTAGACCGTTAATATCATACTACCTTGCAGATACTGTTACAGAAGAAAAAATGGCATATAGAGATAAAGACTTTTATCAAAAAAATAATGTTAAAACGATACTTGGTGTAAAAGCAACATCTATAGACGAAAATAAAAAGACAGTTATATTAGAAAATGGAGATTTAGTAAAATATGATAAATTATTAATAGCCACAGGCGGTAAACCATTTATCCCACCTATTGACGGACTTGATAAGAAAAATATCCAGACCTTTATCAAACTTGATGAAGCAAAAAAATTAAAATCATCCATTAAACCTAATTCAAAAGCAGTAATAGTCGGAGGCGGATTGATAGGATTCAAAGCTGCAGAAGGACTTCATGCACTTGGTGCAGATGTGACAATCGTGGAGCTGGCAGATAGAATATTAAGTACAATACTAGATAATGAATCTGCATCAATTGTTACAAAAAGATTACTAAAAGACGGCATCAAAATAAAATTAGGCACTACAATTGATAAAATTGTTGGAGAAGATTATGTGAAAGAAGTGCATTTGAAAAATGGTGATGTTTTGCCAACAGATATACTAATATTTGCCATAGGCGTAACTCCAAATGTAGATATAGTAAAAGGCACATCCATCAAAGTCAACCGCGGAATATTAGTAGATAAAAACATGAAAACTAATATAGATGATGTATACGCCGCGGGAGATGTTGCAGAAGGATTTGATGTGCTTTTAAATTCAAATAGAGTCGTGCCAATATGGCCTAATGCGTATATGCAAGGAGAAACTGCTGGTTTAAATATGATTGGCATTGAAAGTACAACAAAAGGTATATTTCCCATGAATTCAATAGGATATAAAGATACTTACATCATAACAGCAGGAATTATAAATCCACCTGATGATTCATATGATGTGATGGTAAAAGCAGATTTAGATAAAAATACCTATAAGAAAATTGTCCTTAAAGGAAATAACATCGTCGGATTCATATTGATAAATGATGTCGATAGAGCAGGAATATATACAGGCTTAATAAGAGAAAAAATTGACGTTACACCATTTAGAAATCATCTTTTAAAAGATGATTTTGGATACATCAATTTCCCTAAGGACTTAAGAAAATCTAAAATGTTAGGCCAGGAGGTGCGGTAAATGAAGACGATAGATGCACAGGATATGCATTATAAACATCTAAATGAAATAATAAAGGAATTAGTCAGATCAGGAGAAGATGTAATAAACTTAAAAAATGTAAATGGCCAAAGGTATATAGGGGACAATCTAAATGGTCATACAAAAATCAACATTGAAGGAACTCCAGGCAATGACTTGGCAGCATTTATGGATGGCTTGACAATTGAAGTATTTGGCAATGGTCAAGATGCTATTGGAAACACAATGAATGATGGCAATATTATCGTACATGGACATGTTGGAGATGTAGCAGGGTATGGCATGAGAGGCGGAACAATGTATATAGAAAATGATGCAGGTTACAGAGTAGGCATTCATATGAAACAATACAAAGATAAAATCCCTGTCCTTGTAATAGGAGGAACTCCTGGCGATTTCTTTGGCGAGTACATGGCAGGTGGATGCATGATAGTGTTGAATCTTAAAAACAACAAAGACATAGTAGGAGAATATTGTGGTACAGGAATGCACGGTGGTGTAATATTCCTAAGAGGAGACGTGGAAGACTACAAACTTGGAAAGGAAGTCATAAAAGAAGACGCAACAGATGATGACTTAAAAGTAATAAGCAAATACGTCAAAAACTTCTCGTCATACTTTGACTATGACTTTGATAAAATTATGAATCACAAATTTATAAAACTTCATCCAGCAGGAAATAGACCATATGGAAAATTATACGCATAAAAATAAATATCCCCATAGGATAGACTCTTTGTCTAACCTATGGGGTATATTTATTGACATTTTTATCTATTTAATATCGTTTTTTCCGTCTCTTTGTCAAATAAGTGTAGTTTATTTGTATCTATGCCTATCTTAATAACATCGCCTGCTTTTGCTGTTGACCTTGGATCAACTCTTGCTGTTAACGGTTGTCCTTGCAGATCGAGATAAAGGTAAGTTTCTGAACCCATAAGCTCTGTAACATCAACTTTTGTCTCTATTACACTTTCTGGATATGCTTCAAGGAATACTTCCTCGTCATGGAGGTCTTCAGGTCTTATGCCTAATACAACTTCTTTACCTATATAGCTTTCATCTTTTAATCTTTTCACAATTCCATCAGGAACTACAATTTTAAAACCTTTGAATGATGCATATACTTTCCCGTCTGAACTTTCAAGTCTTGCATCTATAAAGTTCATCTGCGGACTTCCAATAAAACCTGCCACAAACAAATTATCTGGATGTTCGTATATAACCTGTGGCTTGTCAACTTGCTGTATGACACCATCCTTCATAACAACTATCCTTGAACCCATCGTCATAGCTTCTGTCTGGTCGTGTGTTACATATATGAATGTAGTCTGAAGTCTATCGTGCAGCTTAGCAATCTCTGTCCTCATTTGTACTCTTAATTTGGCATCAAGGTTTGAAAGAGGTTCATCCATAAGGAATACCTTCGGATTACGTACAATAGCACGTCCCAATGCAACCCTCTGCCTCTGTCCACCTGACAGCGCTTTTGGTTTCCTCTTTAAATACTCTTCTATTCCGAGTATTCTAGCTGCTTCTTTTACTTTTTGATCTATCTCTGCTCTCGGTACTTTTCTCAGCTTCAAGCCGAAAGCCATGTTGTCATAAACGGTCATATGAGGATACAATGCATAATTCTGGAACACCATAGCTATATCTCTGTCCTTTGGTGGTACATCATTTACTAACTTTCCATCGATATATAATTCTCCTTGACTTATCTCCTCAAGACCTGCAACCATCCTTAATGTCGTAGATTTTCCACATCCAGATGGACCTACTAAAACTATAAATTCTTTGTCTTTTATTTCCAAGTTAAAATCTTTAACAGCAGTTACTCCACCTTGATATGTTTTGTATACATGTTTAAGAACAACATCAGCCATCTTTCGATATCCCCCTTAATATTGGTAAACGTTTGATACTTATATTATAATATTACTTTCAAACATTTCAAATATACAATACTTATGATATTTACATCTATTTTTTGTATATTATTGATTATCATTTTATATATTCTTCTTCCTAAGATTGTCCAAATATTTAAACCATAAATATACAAATACTGAATCTAAAACAATAATAGAAATAAATACTACCATATTTCACCTCTTATTCTTTCCTCATCCATGGCGCTAACTTAAATATTGTAATAAAATTACCTAACGACATTAACACCAAGACATCTATTGTTATGCTGTAAAAATAGTGCCAATGAATATACTCTAAAACTCCTGAAAGCTTTAATGCATATTCCAATACAAAAAAAAGCGCTGTTGAAGCAAAAATATTGATAAATCTAAGCATTCTATTCTTAGGATAAGTTTGAGCAAATATAGTTCCTATTGTAAATGGTGCTCCAAACGTGAAGAAAAGTGAAGAATTAAAAATCTCTATAATATCGTTTTTAAAGTCATATAGTTTCAAGTGAAATGCCATGTTATCAATTATTAACTGGCTTATGACAGCTAAAAGCCCTGCCCATATTGTGTACTTTATCTGTTTTAAGTCTATTAGCAGTATAAAAATAATCCACGAAACTATTGAAACTATTACCCATTGCATAATACCACTCCCTTTGAAAGTGCTATTATTAATTATTCCCCAATATTTTATTAATATGTTGACACGTGAAGTTTTTAATGGTATCATATTAGAAAATAAATATTATGTACCTCATCTTCCTTGAAGGTGAGGTAGAGGAGCGGAGAATCAAGAGTAGCATACATTAGGTTTTAAGGAACCGATGATTGTATGCGAAAGGGATAAATCCGCCGAAGCGTGTAGATACCTTAATATCTGCACAGCTGGGCCTATGCATAATATGTATAGGACTGTCACAAGTAGTTACCCGGACTATTTGTGATGAGCTATCTCGCTTGGGGAAAGGAGGTATTTTTATGTCTATTAAAGCACAGCTAAAGAAAATACCTTAGCTGTTTTTATTTATATAGTGATTTTTATAATTTAAATTATTAAAGCGATGGAGATGATTTTGTGTTCCAAAAAAACATGCGCATAAATTCAAAAGGGCATCTGGAAATAGCCGGATGTGATACGGTTAAAATAGCAAAACAATACGGAACTCCGTTATATGTTATAGATGAAGAACAGCTTAGAGAAAATTGCCGTTCATTTTACAATGGATTTAAAAGGAACTATCCTGGAAATGAAGTAATTTATGCCAGCAAGGCATTTATGACTACCGCCATTTGTAAAATCATTGAAGAGGAAAATTTAGGCCTTGATGTAGTTTCAGGCGGTGAACTATACACAGCTTTAAAAGCTGATTTCCCTGTCAAAAATATTTATTTCCATGGCAACAATAAATCAGCAGATGAGCTTACTATGGCGTTGGAATACAACATTGGCTGCATTATAGTCGATAACTGGTTTGAATTAAATATGTTAAATGAGTTAGCATTTAAGATGGGTAAAAAGCCCAATATCTATTTAAGGGTATCTCCAGGTGTTGAAGCACATACACATGAATACATCAAAACCGGTCAAATTGATTCAAAGTTTGGATTTCCGCTTTTCAATGGAGATGCACTTGACGCCATAAAATATGCCTTAACACTGGATAATGTCAATTTGACTGGTCTTCATTGCCACATTGGTTCGCAAATATTTAGCTACGATTCATATAAGGCAGAAATTGACATTATGATGAATTTCCTAAAAAAAGTTAAAGATCACACTGGTTGGGAAGTTGGTGAACTGGATTTAGGGGGTGGATTCGGCATTGCATATGTGGAGGAAGACGATCCACAACCAATAGAATTAATAGCAAACGAAATAATGAAATCCGTTGAAGAATATTCAAGAAACTTAAATATAAAAATGCCACATATTATTGTAGAACCCGGACGTTCAATAATAGGAAATGCTGGTACTACGTTGTATACAGTTGGCGCAATCAAAAATATACCGGGTGTAAGAAAATACGTTTCAGTTGATGGCGGAATGGCAGACAATATACGCACAGCACTATACGGCGCAAAATACAATGCAATTGTTGCAAACAAAGCTAGAAAAATCAACCTTGAAAAAGTGTCTATCGCCGGTAAATGCTGTGAATCTGGTGACATGCTAATATGGGATATAGAACTTCCACAACTTGAAAGCGGAGATATTATAGCTGTCACTTGTACTGGTGCTTACAATTATTCAATGGCAAGCAATTACAACCGTCTTCCACGTCCTGCTGCCGTACTTGTAAACAATGGTGAATCAGATTTGATAGTAGCAAGAGAAACTTACGAAGACTTGGTAAGAAATGACGTTATACCACAAAGATTATTAAATGAAAATAAAAAGATTATAAATTATTAAAAGGAGCAGATATTGCTCCTTTTATCTATTTTTTAAATACTAAACTTATCCTATTTTCAAACTTTAGCCATTTTCTGATGAAGTTTCAACACTCTCATCTGTTTCAGGCACATCCGCATTCTTCGGAGCAACTATTGTCAAAATAACTTCATCAGGATCGTCTACCTTTTCAACTCCTTCAGGAACATTTACATCTTTTACAAACAATGTATCGCCAATTTTCAAATTCGATACATCTACCACAATTTCGTCTGGAAGAGATGTAGGTAGTGACTCCACATTAAGCTCCCATTTCTGGTGCTGAACGAGGAGGCCTTTACTCTCAATGACACCAACACCTTCTAATTTTAATGGTACTGCCGCCTCAATTTTCTCATTCATAGAAACACGCTGAAAATCTATATGTATCAGCTTTCCTGTCAACTCATCTCTCTGTTCATCTTTCAATATTGCTTGATGTGTAGCACCATTTACTACCAAATTGAGGAGGACATTCCTGCCGTGTTTTTGTACTATTGTGCGAAGCTTACCGGTCTCAACAGCTAGTGGAATGCTCTCCATGCCCTTTCCGTATAGTATGGCAGGAATGTAGCCTTTTTCCTTTAATTTGCGGGCCGCATTCTTACCCGGTACTCTCAATACAGCTTCAAGTTCGACATTTTGCATTGTCTCTCCTCCTTTATGTTATTATTATTCAATTTTTAATTAATTATAGCACTACAGCATGGAAATATCAAACTATGCATATAAATAAAATTTACAGTTGACTTATATCTTCTAATGTGGATATAATGTATTATGAAGTTTTATGCGCCTGTAGCTCAGTGGATAGAGCGTTCGGCTCCGAACCGGGAGGTCGCAGGTTCGATTCCTGTCAGGCGCACTAAAAAGCTTTAAAGCAAGAAATAATTTTTGTATTAGCACATATTTTACCCCATAGTATCCATTTTATCTGTAGATGCCCGGTTTTACCGGACAAAATTATTCTTTATTAGTGTATATATGTTCTAATTAAGCCCAAAATATATTTGGGTGATTTTATGAAATTAAATGCATATTTTTACAACTTAGAAAGCGCCAACAAAGCTGCTAATTATTTAAAAAATATGGGCTTCAGAGCATATATTGATATTATCGATAAATATGCGGATACTTACAACGATAAGCAAAACATAGCTGGAACCGATACGGGACCAACATTAGCATCACTTGTTTTAAAATCAGGCTATCCTTTCGACATAAGAAAAAACCCTTTGCTTATGTCAGATCCAATGATAAGCGGAATGGGTTATTATGACGAAACTGCCGATGCAAATATTCAATTAAATATCGAAGTACCTGATGACAAAACAAACGATGCAGTAAAAGTTATCAAATCTTTTGGAGGCTTAACATAGAGTTTTTGAAGCTCTATGTTTTTTATTTTTAAAATTCTCTTTACATTTTGTTAACAATTTATTAATAAAACTTGATTATAATTAAGTAGTATATACGAAAAGGAGGTTTAGCCGCGTATGATGATTGAAGTAAACAATGTAACTAAAGTTTACGGAAACCGCAAAGCTGTAGACAATATAAGCTTTTCTGTAGACAGTGGAGAAATAGTAGGATTCTTAGGTCCCAACGGTGCTGGAAAAAGTTCAACTATGAAAATGATAACCGGTTTTATGCCACCAACATCAGGCACAATAAAAATTGCCGGGTACGATATCATAGAAGACTCATTAATGGCAAAAAAGCATATTGGTTATCTTCCAGAAGTTCCACCACTGTATTTGGATATGACTGTTGAAGCTTATC
Organism: Thermoanaerobacterium thermosaccharolyticum DSM 571; assembly: GCF_000145615.1. NCBI lineage: Bacteria > Bacillati > Bacillota > Clostridia > Thermoanaerobacterales > Thermoanaerobacteraceae > Thermoanaerobacterium > Thermoanaerobacterium thermosaccharolyticum. The sequence continues at coordinate 608,047 of NC_014410.1, read as the reverse complement.
TAGCATTTGTCTGTGAATTAAAAGAAGTCCCAAAAGATAAAAGAAAATCAACAGTTGATAAAGTCCTAAGTGAAGTAGGATTGTCTGATGTAAGAAAAAGAATTATTAAAAACTTATCAAAAGGTTACAAGCAGAGAGTTGGACTGGCTCAAGCAATCATTGGAGATCCAGATGTACTGGTTCTTGATGAACCGACAGTAGGCCTAGATCCCAAACAAATCAAAGAAATAAGGGACATTATAAAAGAACTAGGAAAAAAGCATACCATCATACTGAGTACTCATATTTTACCTGAAGTAAGCATGATATGTGACAGAGTTATAATCATAAACAAAGGTAAAATTGTCGCAATGGACTCTACTGAAAACTTAATCGATACTATAGGAAAATCAAAAAGATATTTCCTTAAAGTCTTAGGTTCAATTGAAAAAATATCAACTACTTTAAAAGGAATAGATGGAATAAAAGATTTTAAATCGAAGGCAGACTCAAAAGAAAATTGTATCGACATCGATGTTGAAACAGACGTAAACAACGACTTAAGAAAAGAGATTTTCTTTTCTTTCGCAAAGCAAAATCTGCCTATTATAGAATTTAGGCCTGTAAACTACAGCTTAGAAGAAGTCTTCCTGCAGCTTACAACAGATGAGGAGGTAAATAGTAATGAAAATTCTGACAATATACAAAAGGGAGCTTAAGTCATACTTTCTATCGCCTCTTGCATATGTGCTGGTAGGTTTTTTGCTGCTTATATCCGGCTATTTCTTTGCAACATTTGTTCTCTCAACACAATATGCACTTATGTCTCCTGTCTTTAGCAACATGGTTTTTGTCTTCATGTTTATAAGCCCAATTTTGACGATGAGGTTGATATCAGAAGAAATGAAGAATGGAACTGATCAGCTTCTCATGACATCACCGCTTAAAATAACAGACATGGTTTTGGGTAAATACTTTGCATCATTGACCGTCTACACTCTATCACTGGTGATTTCGCTAATATATCCTTTATATCTTAAAATATACAGCACACCAGATTTTGGACCTATTCTTACAGGTTATATAGGAACATTTTTGATGGGAGCAGCATTTATAGCAATAGGTATTTTTGCATCATCCTTAACAGAAAATCAGCTTATTGCCGGTGTCATAGGTTTTTCAATTCTGCTATTGTTTTGGATTATTAGCTGGCTAGGTGATGTATTCCAGGGAACAGCTAAAACTATTGTGGAAAACCTTTCGCTGCTACAAAGATTCAATAACTTTCAAAACGGTGTATTAAGCTTAAATGACATTGTATTTTACTTGAGTGTAATAATCTTCTTCGTTTTTGTGACTATCATGGTTGTTGACAAAAGACGCTGGAGTTAGGAGGTAATTCTATTGAACAGAGTCAGATTAAAATACGGAAGCAATATGATTTTAGCAATCGTCATTTTACTAGGCATATTAATTTTCGGCAACTTGGTATTAGCCCAAAAGCCTATAAAATGGGATCTTACTAAATCAAAACAATACACTCTTTCAGATAAAACAAAACAAGTTTTAAAAAATTTAAAAACTGATGTAACAGTCTATGCATTTTTCAAGAATGATAGTGCAAAGACACGAGTTCAGAATCTTTTAGATGAATACTCCGGATTGTCAAAAAGGATAAAAGTTCAATTTATAGATCCTGATAAGAATCCTTCATTAGCACAAAAATTCGGAATAACTGATTATGACACTACACTGTTTTTGAACAGCAAAGATGACAGCAAAAGGCAAATAGTTAATTCATATGATATATTTACCCAATCACAAGAAACTGGTCAGACGGTTTTCAACGGTGAACAGCAATTTACTCAAGCAATAATAAATGTTACAGAAGTCAGCAAGACAAACGCTTATATCATTCAAGGCCACAATGAAGTAAACAGCACAAGCTCTCTAACAACCTTTAAAACAGCACTGCAAGGTGAAGGTTACAACGTAAATGATTTAAATATAGGGCAATCCGGCGGTATACCAAAAGATGCTGGTCTTATAATAATAGCTAACCCTCAAATGGATTACAACGACCAAGAAATGAATGCTATCTTAGACTACTTGAAAAAAGGTGGAAAAGCCTTCATTATGATGGGAGCTGAAAACGGCCCTCTAACTGAGAAATCAATAAACAATTTGCTGTCGAATTGGAATGTAAAGATCGACAATGATATTGTAGTTGATCCTTCAAGGAACTATTTCATGGATGCTTTATCCCCTGTTCCGCAATACGGATATCACGGCATCACCGATAAACTAGAATCTGCTAATTTAGCATCAGTTGCACCAAGTTCCAGAAGCATAACTTACAAAGAATCAAATAGCAGCAGTACATCGATTCAATCAATCTTGACAACAAGTGATAAAGCATGGGGCGAAACAAATTTCAACAGCAAACAAGCAACCTTTGACAACAATGACATAAAAGGTCCTCTAACTCTTGGTGTTACTATTTCCGACAGCAAGACAGGTATGAAAGTTGTCGTGCTTGGCAATGACCTTATGGCAACTGATAAAGTTATTGGTTTAGAAGGCAACAGGGACCTTCTTATGAACAGTGCCAATTGGCTTGCAAACAAGACGACACAGATATCTATAAGTCCAAAATCTCTTGACTATGCAACTTTATTTATGACTGGAAAACAAGCAGATTATATGTTTATAGTAACAGTCATTGTTATCCCTCTAGTTATCTGGATAATAGGCGGGGTAGTCTTCTTCAGGAGGAGAGCTTTATGAAGACTTTTAGAAACACTATAATAATGTTTGTTATACTTGGTGTGCTTGTAGGATATTATTATTACATCAAAGCTACAAAGAAGCCTGCACCGTCAACAAATATCATCAGCATAAGCAAAAATAAATTGTCTTCTATAGACATAAAAGATTCTAATAATGAAATGGCTATTGTAAAAAGTGGCAGCGCCTATAAAGTTATTAAACCGATAAGCTATGCTGCAGACAACACAAATGCCAGTGATTTATTCAATTCACTCACACAATTAAAATACAACAGAAAATTTACTGACACAGATTTAAAGAAATATGGATTGGACAAATCAAATTTTACCATTACTGCATCATCCAGCAATGGCAATACAGAAGAATTGATTGTTGGAAATAAATCACCAGTTGGCAATTCGTACTATGCTAAATTATCAAATTCACAGTATATATACGTTGTGGACGCAAGCTCGATAGAGAATTTTCAACTTACAAGTAGTGATACACTATTTAATTATTTAAATAAAGATCTATACACAATATCTAAAGACAAAATATCAAAAGTAACTTATACAGATTCTTTTGGAACCCGTTATATGCAAAAAAATAAAAGTGGAAAATGGACTTACAATGGTAAAGAAATAAGCAGTGACAAATCAGAAAGCTTTCTCAATGATATAGTTTTATTGAGCCCGACAGGAATAGATCCTAATAAAAAAATCAACGGAAATAATTCTAGCTTCACACTTGCCATATCAGATGGTAGTAAAAATGAGGAAGTCAAATTCTTGACAAATGACAATACTAATTACTACATCCAGAAGAACAACAATCAAATAGGACTTTATATAACAAAAGACCAACTAAATAGCTTAATAACCGACGTAAAAAGCATAATGAAATAAGGAGTTATTCACTCCTTATTTTTTTTGCCATCTTGATTATCTCATCATTGATCATGTCTTTAAACTCATCGGGACTTATAACCTCTGCTTCACATCCAAAACCTAAAACCCATCTTTTAATCTCATCTAGCTGCGAAACTACCTTGATAAATAAAATTGAGCCATCGTTATTTTCTACAATTTCATCTGCCCTATATCCCTCATACTCTTTGACAAGCCTCGCTGCATTCCCTACAAATCTTATTTGTACCCTGTATTTTGTGCTTCCTTTTAAAATATTCCACGTGTATTTGTAATACTTGCTCTTATCAAAATTAGGGGATATTTCAAAGCTTTTATCAAGTAATTTTATCTTTTTAATTCTGGATATTCTAAAATCCCTTATTTCATTATGTAATTTGCAAAAGCCCGTCAAATAATAATGTCCCTCTTTTTCGTAAATCAAATACGGATCTACTTCCCTCTCTGTCTCTGTATCTGATGTAAAAGAATAATACCTCATTTTGATTGACTTTCTATATATTATTGCATCGTTGATGGTCTTTAGCGTTTCTACCGTTACATTTTTATCTGAATCTATATCTTTTTGTATCAAAAAAGTCCTGTACAACCTGTCAATATAGTCATTATATATAGATGGTATGTACGATATTATTCTCTCTAAAAAATTAAGAGCCATTTTCCCTATTTCAGATGTATCGTATTTTCTAATTATCTCTCTAGTGAAAAATAATGCAAAAAGTTCTTGTATGGAAAATATAAAATCATGTATCTTATACTTTTCTAATGTATAAGTCGTTCCCCTGCCTTCCCCTTCTTCATAAATAGGAAATATCATCGTTAGATCGTCTAGATCTCTTTTTATAGTCTTGGTAGATACCTCTTCTCCAAAATTTTTAGCCAATCTTTGGTATATCTGGCTTATTGTCATGCCTTTATTTTCCCACGATAAAATAGATAATATCTTCCATTGTCTTTCTAGTTGAGTAGAATCACCATTTTTTATCACTTTTTACACCCCGCAAAAATTACTTTTAAGACAAATCGAAAAAATGTATAATGTATTATGTAAAAGTAATCTTAATAGAATTATACAACTTTCAAAAATTTATTAAAATATATTTTTGGTTTTACGATATATTTTTCGGGGGAATTTTGATGAACGATAATTTGATTTTTTCGCTTGACATTGGAACAAGAGTTGTTGTAGGCCTTGTGGGTATGCCGGAAGATGATAAATTAAAAATACTTGCAGTAGAACAAATGGAACATACCGACAGAGTAATGTTCGACGGTCAAATACACGATATAGAAAAAGTGGCGTCTGTTGCGTGCAAAATAAAAGAAAAGCTTGAAAAAAAGCTTGGAATAAGCCTTAAAAATGTAAGTTTAGCTGCTGCCGGAAGGTCATTAAAAACAAAAATTGTAAGAATCGAAAAAAGCATCGATGAAAATTATATAATAAAAGACAGGGACATCGATAATCTAGTTCTATCAGCCCTAAACACTGCAAAAGAAGAGATATCACATGAAGGTTATTCGGTAAAATACCACATGGTAGGATACTCTATATCCAGTTTTTATCTAGATGGTCTCCCTATTACTAACCTGAAGGACCACACAGGCCGTGAGATTTCTGTTGAAATAATAGCTACATTCTTGCCATACGATGTAGTAGAAAGTTTATACTCTGTTGCAAGAAAAGCAGATTTGAATGTTACATACCTTACATTGGAACCAATAGCAGCAATCGGCGTTGCAATAATGCCTCAAATCAGAATGTTAAACATAGCACTTGTAGATATTGGAGCAGGTACTTCAGATATAGCTATTTCAAAAGATGGAAATATAATAGCATACTCAATGGTCCCATTTGCCGGCGATGAAGTGACTGAGACGATACAACAGCATTTCCTTACCGATTTTGACACTGCCGAAAAAATAAAAACGACCTCAAAAAAAGAAATAAAATTTAAAGACGTCATAGGAATTGAACACAAAATATCAAGATCTGATGTGCTTAAGATAATAGACCCTGTAGTTAAAAATCTTTCAAAAAAAATCTGCGATGAAATTCTAAAATACAATGGAAAAAGTCCATCTGCAGTATTTTTAGTAGGAGGTAGTAGTAACCTTCCTAATATAGCAGAAGAAATTGCAAAAAATTTGTCTATACAACCAGAAAGAGTTTCTGTGAGAGATGCAAGCTCCATCACCGTCGTGGAATACAAAGGCAAAAAATTAAAAGGCCCGGAATACATCACACCTATTGGCATCGCTTACTCATCAATGATTGACAGAAAAAAAGATTTTATAACCATCTATTTTAATGATGAAAAATTAGAATTATTAAATGTGAAAGAAATGACCATAATGGATGTGCTTCTAAAAACTAATTTTGACTCTAAAAAGTTAATTGCACGACCAGGAAAAAATCTGTCATTTAAACTTAACGGAAAAAATATCGTTATAAATGGTGAAGTAGGAACACCCGCCAAGATTTTAAAAAATGGAATCGTATCAAATCTTAAATCAAAAGTAGAAAACGGCGATAAAATAGTCGTTGTAAGTGGCATAAATGGCAAAGACGCTTCCATCACCATAAAGGATCTTAAAGATAAATACAGCGCATCAAAAATCACAGTCAATGGATCTATCGTAGATGACGACTATATTGTGAAAAATGGTGATGACGTAAATATAGTCGACGATGAAGAAGAATTTTTTGTTTACATAAATGGAGATAAAACAACGCTGAAAGGAAAAGAACAGTACATATTCATCGACATATTTAATTTTATCGATTTCCAGATACCTAAAAATAAAATCCCTGAAATGATTTTAAACGGAAGAAAAGCTTCATACACAGATGTTCTTAAAAAGGGCGATAAAATAGAGATAATAGTTTGATTATAAGGATCAAAGACGATCCTTATAATCACTAATAGTTAAGATACATTTTTTGAAAAAATATTCTTGCTTGTAGAGTTTGACCACTTGCCACATTTATCACCCCAACGGGATATTACTTCATCATCTTTTATAAACTCCACAACCTCACATCCGTTTGAGCAGCCGGTACATTCAAAACCTTGTGCTTTATAATCAAAATCAGCAATTTCAAAACCTTTAAACTCGCTAAAGCCTTTTTTCTTTACAGCCTCTTTGGCAAGGATAGCTGCACCTATCGCTCCCATTACACCATAATATTTAGGAACATATACTTTCATGCCTAAAGCTTTTTCAAATGCCGCTTTTATGCCTTTATTTGCAGCTACACCTCCTTGAAACACAATCGGTTCCCTTATATCCTTCCCTTTTCCTACATTGTTTAAATAGTTTCTAACCAACGCTTCACACAAGCCACTTATTATGTCTGGCAACGTGTATCCCATCTGCTGCTTATGTATCATATCAGACTCAGCAAATACACCACATCTGCCTGCAATTCTAACAGGACTTACTGATTTTAGAGCAAGGTCGCCAAATTCCTCTATAGGTATGTTGAGCCTGTAAGCCTGCTGATCGAGAAATGATCCCGTACCTGCCGCACAAACCGTATTCATTGCAAAATCTACTACAATTCCATCCCTCAATATTATTATTTTTGAATCTTGACCACCTATTTCAAAAACAGTGTGTACATCTTTAATTAAATTTGATGATGCAATGGCATGTGCAGTTATTTCATTTTTTACAATGTCGGCGCCAACCATGAGCCCTGTTAACTGCCTCGCACTTCCTGTTGTACCGACTCCTTTTACAGATATATCTGTGTGAATCCTGTCTCTCAACATAACCATGGCTTTCTGTACTGCCTTTATAGGCTGTCCTTGAGTTCTTATATAAACAAAATCTATTACCTCGTTTTTTGAATCAATCAAAGCCACATCTGTACTCACAGATCCAACATCAATGCCCATGTACACATCCATGTAAATAACCTCCTTTGAAATTTTTTACTTGTTTTCCATATAAACCTTAATTCATCATCGTTCCTTTTTGCGTATAATTTGTGATTGTACGTAAAAACTATTTTTAGTAAATCACTGGGGGCGATGGCAATGAAAAAAAACTTATATATAATATTATTAACTTTATCACTGGTAATAAACATTATTTTGGGAATATCCTATACTTCAAAGACAAATCCGGTGCTTATCATAATTTCAATGCTATCTCTTTTTCTGATAGGGTATATACTGTATAAAAATAACGTATCCGAGATGCTACCTGTAAACTTAAAAAACGAACTTCCACCTAAAGAAAAAGAGTCCAACAAGAAAGTCAGCATCACTTTTAGAGATGTAGCAGGACTTGACGAGGTTATAGACGAGCTTAAAATTATCATCGATTTTATAAACAACACTGAAAAATACGATAGAATGGGTGCTAAAATACCAAAGGGGATACTTTTCTATGGTCCTCCAGGTACCGGCAAGACGTTGCTTGCTACAGCTCTGGCTGGAGAAACAAATTCTACATTTATATCGGCATCAGGTTCAGAATTTGTTGAAAAATATGTAGGAGTTGGAGCGAGCCGCATAAGAGCATTATTCGCAAGGGCTAAAAAGTCTACTCCCAGCATCATCTTCATAGATGAAATAGATGCAGTTGGAAGCAAGCGAAACAACGACAATAATTCCGAAAAAGATCAGACATTAAATCAGCTATTAGTTGAAATGGATGGCTTTAACAGCAACGACGGCATTATCGTAATAGGTGCGACAAATAGGCTGGATATGCTGGATGAAGCGCTTCTACGCCCTGGAAGATTTGACAGAACGATTCACATAGGAAATCCAAACGTAAAAGCACGACTGGAAATTTTGAAAGTACATACGAGAAACAAGCCTTTAGATAACGACATATCACTGGAGGAATTGGCTAAAAAGACCCATGGCATGACAGGTGCACATTTATCATCGATTTGCAATGAAGCAGCGATTTTAGCAGTAATAAGGCATAAGCAAAGAATAGGAAGAGAAGAATTTGATGAAGCTATAGAAAGAGTAGTTGCAGGATTGCAAAAGAAAAATCCAGAAGTCTTAGAAAAAGAACGCAAAATTGCAGCACACCATGAAGCCGGTCATGCTATAATCGGCAAGATATTAAACGCCAGTACAGTTGAAAAGATATCAATAGTACCTCGTGGAGAAGCATTAGGATATGTCCTCAATTTTCCAAAAGATGACGCCTTTTTAATGACAAAAACAGACTTAAAAAACAAGATAACAATGCTTCTGGGCGGTCGTGCTGCAGAGGAGATAATGTTTAATGAAGTATCTACAGGTGCAGAAAATGATTTAAAGGAAGCCACAAATATCTCATATCAGATGGTATGCAATTACGGCATGAGTGAATTGGGAAATAGGATATACGACATTAGAATGGTAAAATCAACTGACAAAATAGATGCAGAAGTCAATAAAATCATCAACCATTGCTATACAAATGCAAAAAAGATCCTTATAGAGAAAAAGGATAAAATAATCCTTATTGCAGAAAGACTTTTGTCAAATGAAACTATAACAAAAGAAGAAATTGATGAATTAATGAATGACGAAAAACAAATGTGCATATAAAAATAGGCCTTTAGTTTAGGCCTATTTTATCATGATCTTTTCCTTTTATTAAGTACGACACAAACCCTATGATTATATATACGATAACTGAATTTCGCATTGTAAGGTATGAAATGTCGCTAAAAAAGCCTTCCGGTAGCATCTGAATAAGTCTGTCGCGAGTTACATCCAACTCCCATAAATTGTTGTTAAAAAAAAGAAGATGAAAATATACAAACCATCTATTAAAATCCAGTGAAACAACAGCCACTGCTACAATTAAAAATAAAACTACAAATAACATACCACGGTATGTATAGTTAAATATGTCTTCTTTTTTAATATACAAAAACAAAGCGGTTAAGATGTACAAAAATATCATTATATTTCTTATTAAAAAACCATTCTTAAAAAGTTCCCTGACATCTTTCATATGCTCCAATTCTCTTTCGTTAAATACCTTTTGATTCTGACCATCTATTACAGCGTTTAATTGAAGACTATCTACTTTTCCAAAAAGATAATCTTGAATTCTTGCCACTACTTTGTTTAACTGTGAACTATGCATTCCTGTTACATCTTCTATGCCGTATTTATTAAATTCGTGAATATAAAAATTTTTATCAAACGCCAAGTATTGTAAATTCGATAGTAAAACAATCAAAAATAAAAATATAATCATCATAATAGATATAATTTTATTTATAATCTTCATTTATTACAATCCTTCCTTGACGTTTTTTAAGAGTGCTTCATAAAGATGTTTGCTGTTTTTCATATCCTTGTATAATTTAATTCTTTTGTCAACACTCTCTATTATAGCAGCTTTAACATTTGATGTTGTATCAAACTCCAAAGAGCTCTTTAAATAGTTAAAAAACTCATTTTCAAAATTGCCCGGAACCGGAATGATTCCCAAAAGTCTCCTCATGCGAACCTTCCGATAATCTGGATTCATATTTCTGCTAATATCATCTATCATAGAAATAAGATTATTAATTTCTTCTTCAACAATGCTGCCTTCTATTGCATCCCCTTGCATGTCATCGAAATCATCACCATCGTCATTCATTAAGTTTTCGTACTCAGCTAGAATCTCTATATCATTTAAAATATCTTCATCTATTAAGTTTTCTATATCATTTTCAAGATAATTCATGTCATTCAACAATCTATTGTAATTGTACAATTCAAAATACCAATTAGAAATATACTCATTTAATGTTCTTAAAAAATCTTTTACCTTTTTCTTTGTATATTTTTCTGAGTATATACTACCATATACATCTAAAAAAATTTTTATTTTAGGCTCTTCCTGCAGGGTATCTTCTATTTTTCTATCTGATTTATAAAATATCAATAGCCTATTTACGATTCTTATTAGAGAATAAACTATTTCCCTTATATCCTGTATCTTGCCTAAAAGCACAATTGTTTCCTTTAAATACAGCTCTAAATCGTCTTTTGTAGTATTTTTCAAGTCTATTGTTTGAAGCTCTTCTATTTTATTGGCAATTTCAGCAAATTTTTCACCATAACCTTCTACCAATTTCCCGTAAAAATTTTCCTCAATCTCAAAAATATTTTGTATAAGCTTGTCATAACCATTGTATTCATGAATCAAACCACTTTTCATGTAATCAAAAAATCTTTTTCTAGACAGTGCAAAAGGAATTGAAGATATTACTTCCTGAATCCTTTCAAATTTTTCTTCTTCATTTTCAAATACAAACTCTTTGATATTATTGTAGAATTCCTCAATGCTAACATCAAAATTGTCCTGGTTAAAAGTCTTAAGCTTATCATTAAATACATCACTGCAATATCTAGCTTCCACAAAATACCCATACAAAACTTCTAAATCTGATTCTAAATTTTCCTTTTTATCTTCAAGCATTTTTATAATATTTTCTCTTATTTTTAAATCAATTTGCTTATAATATCTAATCCTACCAACTACATCTCTGAAACTTTCAATAGTATCATATAAGTCATCATTTAAAGACTTCATAAACTTTAAAACACCATTTCGTTTTAAAATAATATCATAAAGATAAACTGATTCGTAAATAAGTTCTAAGACGCAAATAGTCATAATAATGTTCTTTTGTTTTCTAAATATTTCTTTAAGAGCATTAGAAATATTTGCATCATCATTGCTATCTTCAGCTAAAATTTTTTTAATTTTTTGAATTTCGTCATGATGCATTTTTACACCTCGCAATTATGAATTTTTTAACATCTTAGATAAATCATCCAACAGTGAATAGTCATCATTTTCCAAGCTTACTGCTGATTGTTCATCAAGAACGCCCACATCAACAATCGCAATTTTCTTTTCTAACTGGCTTAAGATTTCCTTTACTTCTAAAAAATACTTCTTAATCTCCTGGTTATCTTGATGCAAATCCATTAATGTCTTATTCAAAGATAACTTTAAATTTTCATTTTTCTTGTCTTTTGACACATTTTCGTTAATAAGCTTTATAATATGCTTATCAAATTCCAAGCCAATGTGCTCTAAAAGCATCTCCAAGCGCTTTTTTTCCTGCTTTAAATCTTCTAATTTTTTGTTTAAAGAGACTATTTCCTTTTCCTTATTTTCCAATGCTTTTTTTAAATTGTCCACCTCAATTATATTCTTTTTTTCCTCTTTTATCAATTTATCATGCAATTTTTCTACTTCTTTTTCAAGCTTTTTAAGCTTTTTATAAATATCATCATCTTCTTTTTGAGGACTTCTTTTGCCACTATCTTGCTTTTGTACATCTTCTGGCTTTATGGCTTTATTTATTATATCACCTAGATCCTCCCTGTTGTCAATAAGAAGAGCAGAAACAACATTATCATTTCCATACTCATCACAAAGTTCATCAATTCGTTTGTCTATTTCTTTGGATTCCATGCTGCATATCTTTTCATACAGGTCCCCATGTAACACCTTCCATTCTTTTACAAAGTCCTCATAGTTAAAATTTCCTTTTAATATCTCCTGCCTCAATATAGGCACAATTTTCGTAGGTGGACTTGATTTTTCATTCAATCTAAAACCAGCAAGTTTTTTCTGAAGGTTTTTATCTGTCTTAAAAGGTTTAATTAATACGCTATACGGTAATGTGTGTAAAAATATATCTAAGCATTTTGTAATATCTATACCTTTTTTGTTCAACAAAATACCTCTTCCCTTCATGCCTTTATAAGTTTATCTCTGCCCTTATAATTTTTCTCAATAATCTTCTGCGCCAAATATCTAATTCTTGTGCTATCATTTAAAGATGCATCAATAAAAATCCTTTCATTTATGATATTACTCAGTATACCTGTATTTTTACCCAATATCTTATAAATAGTGTATTGTATTTCTTCTTTCTTGGTCGTCTTTAGTTTCAGAATCAACTCTTCAGCCATGCCATCATCAATATTTGTATCTAAAATCCTTAATGCGTTTAAGCATGCATAACCATCATTATTTCTAATTAAGTATTTTATACCATTTGTTATCTCTCTGCTTATCCTGCTGTCTTTAAACCCTTTAAGCCTTTTTAGCTCCTTTATAGCACATGATGTTTCACTGTAAGATTTATTAGAGGATATCAAGTATTCAAATAACCCTCCTAAGTACTTCATTTCACCAAGTTGCACCAAAGCGGACATAGTATTTATTCTTAATTCCTTATCATCTATATACTTTTTTACTATATCCTTTGCCTCAAAAGCTTCTAAATTCGCAAGAGAAGTAATTATGCATGCTTTAATTTCATTGCTCAAATTTCCATTCTCTAGCATATTTACTAAGTATTTTATTGCCTTTTGGTCTTTTGTATATCCTAATCCTATTATGATATTCATCTTATTTTCTATTAATGGGGAATTTAACGCCTCAATAAGACGGTCGGTAGCACTACCAATTCTCATTTTCCCCAATGTTATAGCTGCTTTTTGATTGTAGTCTTCATTGTATAGCATCTTTGATAAACTTTCAATTGCCATATCCTTTGAACGAGATATGACATTTGAATACACTGTATTAAGGCTTTTATTCTCATTGTTCATATAGCATTTTATTATTTCTGACAGAGCTTCCTCACCAAAGCGAGAAAGTTTATCTATCAGTCTAAATGCTACATTTCTTTCATTTATGCTGAACCCATTAAATGTATTGACCATGTTCAAAACAGGTCTTATACATCTTTCATCTCCAATATCTATTAAGCAATCTGCTGCTAAAACTTTAAGGCTTTCATTGTTGAGAAGCATTAAAAGTACATCAAAAGCAGATTTCTCTTTGATTGTCCTTATTGCTTCTATCGCAATCTTCATCTGTAAATCCCATGTCCAATTTTTCAGCACACTTACAAGCGCATCTCTCCCGGCTTTGCTTAGATTACATACAGAAACTAAAATCCTTAAAATCGATTGATACACATTTTTATCACTTAAATTCAGTGCTTTTGTGCAGTACAAAAACATCTCGATGGGATTTTGTCCTTCCTCTAGTATGCTTTTTAATAGGTCTATTATTTCTACTTCCATCAGATTAAGATCTTCTTCATTTACTATCTTCAATTTAAGAGTTTTTTCATAAACTAGTTGCGCATTTATATCAGATATATAATATTCAAAAACGTGCTCTTTAACCATTTCCGTTTTGTCTGTATTAGCGGCAGCACCCAAAAAACCTTTTCCTTCTTTAATATCGTCATTGTGTATATTAAAAAACAAATCTCTGTTTTCCTGAAGTAAACTTCTCCAATTAACAGCCATCATATAACACCTCTTTATCGAATGTGACATCTATTCTTTGTTTGTCATTGCCAGTTACCCATGCTTCTAAATGCAAAATCCTATTCTTATCAAAAGTCACTTTTATAGATATAGGTGTACCAGGCTTTATAATGTCAGTAAACGTCAATTGCATAGATTTAAGCCTTTTCATCTTCGGATCATAAATACTCTTCCCAGATAAAATATCGAGTTTTATTCCCGTTGCATTATCTACTTTAACAATATTATCATAGACTCTTTCGTAAGGCGCTTTTGTGCCCTGACTTACCAGTAAAACAGGCAAATCATTTTTTACATCCAAGTAAATATTCTCAGCCACTACTGGATATATTATGATTTTACCTTTTTCGTTTCTCTTTCTATTTGCACTATAATAATTGTATAAAGCCGCACCTTTTGCCACTGAATACATAGGGTCAAGGTAATTAATGGACTTCTTTTCAAAAAAACTTTCGACTGCTCTTCTTACAGTACTGTATGCAGTCATTCCTCCAACTAAAAATACCTCATCAATGTCTTCCTTGTTTAAATTCGCTTTATTAAGAGTATCAATTATCGGATCTATAATATTAAAGCCTAAATTTCCACCTTTTGTTAACAATGGCTTTATGCATTCATCATATTCCTTTTTGCTGATTTCAAAATCAAATGTTTTGCCATTATAAAAATTTTCAATGGAATTTTTATACACTATATCCTCATTATCTTTGTCAATTAAACTACTTGTTTCAGATGAAAACATCATCTTTGCTTTTTCAATTTCCAGTGATAATATACTAAATATATATCTTTTGGCATCTACATCTGATGAAATCAAATTATAATCAATATTATTTAAAATCGAATATTTGTGCAATAAATATAAAACACCACATATATCGAAATCGACACCGCCAAGCTGTATATGAGGCGAAATAGCCAGCTCTTCTACTTTATAATCATCATCTAAAATTTCTACATTCATGATTGAAACATCACATGTCCCACCACCAAGATCAAACACAAGTACTTTTTTTGGCGTTGAAAAATCGTATTTTTTTTGACTTTGCTCAATTAATTTTTCTTCGTATATAAGCTCCAACAAAGCCGCTGTCGGCTCTGATATAAAGATAAGCTTATCTTCTATAAATCCAGCTAATTTAGCAGCATTTTTCGTTGATTCAATTTGATCATGGTTAAAAGAAGCAGGAACAGTTATGACTGCTCCATCTACCGCCGTATTATAAATCCTTTCAACGTTCTTTTTTACAACCGTTAAAATCTTTCCGGCAACATCTTCCGGAGTATATTTCTTACCACCTATCTGCCATACATGATTTCGATTACCAATATAATTTTTGCTATTGTATATTACGCGATCATATCTCAAAGTTTTCATTTTTTTAGCTAATTCGCCCAAATACTCTTTTCCAAAGTCATCAACATATAGGCAGGATGGCAACGTTTTTTTTGATGTTAAGCGTCCTGCATTATCACTGATTTGTTCCATGTCTAAAATATCTATTTCAAATTTGCCATTCTCTGTTAAATTTGCACCTGCCACTACCGTGTTAGTAGTTCCAAGATCAATGCCAATGTATGGTTTCATTTTTCCTCCCTAACTCCCTGACAGAATAAAATCAAATTTCTAAGCTATAAACAGACAAAAAACAATAATTAGCATGAAAAATAATACCTACGGCGCCGCCACATCTACACCTTCAAACCAACTCAATACCTCTTCTATGTTAAATGATTTATTTGATTTAGCACCTCTGTGAACGATGTAAACTTTTTTTGGTGCAAGTTTCAAAAATACTTCAATAATGTCTTGTATTATCCCATGATTAATAATTGGGATATTCTCCTGTATCATGGATATCGGTTTTTTTATATTGTTGCTTATATTTAATAAAATCGCATTGTCTAAAGACATCAATTCTCTGCCGTAGATAAAGGAAGTACTGCCTTCTGTAAGATTATCCGAACTAGTCATTACCAAACAATTTCCCAGCGCTATCTCTTTTTTTATAAATTCCCTTTTGCTGTCATACAATTTTATGTCATTTGCATTTAAGATGCCATTGCCGTAAATAGCTCCTTTCACTTTTTCATACAGCATCGTTATATATGACAATGCTCCATCAACATAGACATTATATGGCGTATAATTAAAAGTCCTTCTTAAAAGCAACAATAAATCTTGAGCTTTTCCTACAGCAAACGCAGGTACAAATGCCACGCCATGATCAGTCAAATCCGACAACATTTCTAAAATCAATTGATCTTGAATTTTTTTATCGTATACACTGAAACTAGATGTATATCCAAAAGTGGCTTCTGTTATTAATACATCTGCATTCATGCCATCAGGAATACAAAGCCCAACATTTGTTTCCACATCTTTTACTGTAAAATCGCCTGTATAGAATACAGAAAATCCATCTATGTCGATATACACTCCACAAGCTCCCAAAATATGACCAGATGGAATAAGGTTCAAAGAAACTTTTTTATCTTTTATTACAGCATCGTAGCAATAATCAGTTAAAGTCTTATCATTGATTATATTTAATAACTTATAATCCTCTACATTTATATTTAAGTCCTGCATATTGCTGTTCTTTGAAAAAAAGCCATTTAATATATACTTCGTCTCATACGACATGATTATAGGGCAATTTAATCCATTTTTTATAAGGTTTACAATGCCTCCACAGTGATCTAAATGGCAATGAGTAACAACCAGCAAGTCAATATCTTTGATGTCCAAACCGAGTTTTTTAAAGTCATTGTAATACAATCTACCATCTTTAAGATTAATACCACAATCTAATAATATGTTAACGTCATCGTACGTTATTAAGTAACTGCTACCACCTGTACTTCCTCCTTCCAATAAATTAAATTTAAACAACTTAAAATCATTATTTTGCTGGATTTCATTTTTATATATTTCATAGTACTTCTTTAAAATATCTTTATTGTCTGGATAGAATCTGTAGTACTTACCTTTCTTTAAATCATCATCATTTTTAATACCCCACTGTATCTCCAGTCTAGTCATTCTTAAATTGTGATGATTCAACTCTTTTGCTTTCTTCAATTCACTTTTCCATCTTTCGTCTCCTTCATCTTTGTATATCTCTGCCAATATGGTATGTAGCAATGACAGAAAGTATCTATCAGTATTTTTTTCTATCATATATAGTAGTTCGTCCTTAATTGAATAATTCCTTCTTTTATTTTTCAAACTTAACATAAAAATATATAAATTTATCCAGATGTTTTCTCCATCATAATTCATCAATTGGTTGTAAATTCCTTCTTTTTTTAACGACATTTCAAACTCATCTAGTAAAATCACACATTCAATAAATAAAATTATATTATTGTAAGATAAAGTTATATTATCAAATATATTTAAAAAATGCTCTTTCGCATCATCAATAATATCCAAATATATTTCAACTTTTATCTGCCACAATATAAGATATGAATAAATATCTCTATCAAGGTCACTTACAAGATTTTTCTGTTTAAAAATATATTTATACGCATCCATGTACCTCCCTTCTTCAAAATACTTTTTAAATTTGTTATCATATTCAAAAATTATATCATCATAAATTGGTCTCACCCCCTCTATATATATTATATTTTAATATTTTTTTATAAAAATTTCTACACAAAAAATAAGCCTGGTTTTTGTCCAGGCCATTAAATCTTTAAAAGGTTTTTAGCAGCTTCTGCCACCGCCTTAACTTTTAATATATCGCTACCTATTGAAGCTTCAACACTGGCAGCAATAGCTCCTTCAACAAGTGGCGCATCTGCAATTTTTACTTTATTCTCATAATCTTCTCCAAGAAATTCTAAAGCCATTTGAGCACTCATAACAGAACTTCCTAAATCAACTAAAACTAAAACGCCATCTCCGCTTTCGCATCTTTTTATTTCTTCGATTATCTCATCTATATTAGTACCTAACCGTCCATCTTTAGTACCACCCGATTTTCCTATATTAATTTTTCCTCCAGTCATCTGGTCAATTAATTCGTATAACCCGTCTGCTACCTTTTTTGAATGCGAGACAATAACTATGCCTACCAAAGCCATCCAATCCTTTCTTCATTGTTGCAACTTATCTACATAATTAGCAACAGTTTTTATCATCAAATACGCTGATGTGGCACCTGGATCCTGATGTCCTATGCTTCTATCGCCAAGGTAGCTGGCTCTTCCTCTACGGGCTGCAATCTTTTTAGTCATCTCAACACCACTGTATGACGCATTTACCGCTATACTTAAAGCTTCATTAAATTTAAGTCCATCTTCCAGAGACTTTTTTAATTCATTTAATGCAGGCTCAATTGCATCAATCATAGTTTTGTCCCCAGCTTGCGCTTTTCCTCTTTCTTTTATTCCTGAAAGACCAGCTTCAAACATTGCAACTATGTCATTATCACCTATCGCCTTTTTCCCTAATGCAATGCTACCCATTCTCATAAAAAATGTGCCATAGAGTGGACCAGAAGCTCCACCTACAGTAGAAACCAGCACCATTCCAACGTTTTTAAGTATAGCACCTATATCCTTATCTAAAAATTGAGGTATCTTCTCTTTAACAGCTTTAAACCCTCTGTCAAGGTTGATTCCATGGTCAGCATCGCCAATTGCAGCATCGAGATCTGTAAGATACTGCTTATTCTCTTCGATGACTTCTGCTATATTGCTTATTATCTTTGCTACGTCGTTTATTGTAAGTATCAACTTTATCATCCTTTCCCACCAATAAAATCTATTTGAATTGTCTAAATGCTGGTGTATCTGCTGAAGCATCCAGCAATGATTTAAGCTCATCATCAAGTTTTAAAAGCGATATCGAGAATCCACTCATTTCCAAAGATGTCATGTATTCTCCAACATAAGTTTTATAGACATTGATATTTTTTCCCATAAGGTATTCATTTGCTTCTTTATTGGCTATAAACAGCTCAGAAAGCGGTGTTGAACCCAGTCCATTAATCATCAATGCAACTTCATCGTCTTTTTCATACGGCAAATCGCTTACAATCCTATCCATCAACTCCGCAACAATTTCCTTAGCACCTTTTATTTTCTCTCTATGTGTTCCGGGCTCGCCATGTATTCCAATTCCTATTTCGATTTCATTTTCTTCAAGTGTAAAGCTCGGCTTCCCGGCTGCAGGCACTGTACATGGTGTAAAAGCCATACCCATCGATCGAAGGTTGTTTATCACCCTTTCTGCAACTTCTTTTACTTCTTCAAGCTCTGCTCCTTCCTCAGCTTTTGCACCAGCTATCTTATGAACAAAAATCGTACCGGCAATCCCTCTTCTTCCTTGCGTATAAGTGCTGTTTTCAACTGCAACATCATCATTTACAATTACTTCTGAAACCTTAATGCCATCCATTTCGGCCATTTCTTTAGCCATCTCAAAATTCATGACATCTCCTGTATAATTCTTAATGATCAATAAAACGCCTTTACCACCATCTACGGCCTTTATAGCTTCATAAACTTGATCTGGAGTAGGAGACGTAAATATCGCACCACAGCATGCAGCATCAAGCATACCTGTCCCTACATATCCTGCATGTGCAGGCTCATGACCGCTACCTCCTCCACTTACAAGTCCAACTTTCCCCTCGATAGGAGATGCTTTTCTTACCACAACGTCCACATTATCAAGCTTTCTCAAGTAAGATGGATATGCGTAAAGAAGACCAGATATCATTTCCTTTACGACTTCGTCAGGATTATTGATAAGCTTTTTCATAATATTAACCCCCATATTTTAAATTTCTATAATATTTAATGCAAATTTTGTGCCAACGCAAAAAATAGGGTATGCAGAAGTAAATATTCGCATACCGTCACTTTATTGTATCTCAGATGAGAAATAATATATTTCAAGCTTGGTAATAATTATCAAGCTTGAATATAATTTGTGGTACTAATTTTCAACAAGGTGAAATTTCCTTGCTTTTGCTGCAACGGTTTTATGCGTCAACCCCAGAGCTTTTCCAGCTTTATTAAAGCTTTTGTATCTGGACAATGCCGCTTTAATTATCTTATACTCATAATTTTCCATCTTTTCAATGTCATAATTATCTCCCAAATATATAACTTCATCATCTTTGCTGTCTTTAACATTCTTAATATATGACGGCAAATCGTCAAAATCAATATACTCTTTATCGCTTAATGTGATGCATCTCTCAATCAAATTTTCAAGTTCCCTTATATTTCCCGGCCAATCATATTTTATCAAGGCTTTTATCGCTTTATTAGTAACAAACTGGACATTTTTCCCAAGTTTCTTGTTCAACTTCTTAATAAAATGCTCCACCAAAACTGGAATATCCTCTTTTCTATCCCTTAGTGATGGCAAAAATATAGGAATCACATTTAACCTGTAATAAAGATCTTCTCTAAAAGTTCCATTTTTCATGGCCTCTTCCAAATTCTTATTAGTTGCCGCTATTATTCTGACATCTACTTTTATAGTCCTAATTCCTCCAACTCTTTCAAACTCCTTATCCTGCAAAACCCTTAAAAGCTTAACCTGAATTTCGATTGGAATATCTCCTATTTCATCTAAAAAGATACTTCCTCCATCAGCCAACTCAAACTTGCCTATTTTTTGCGTTATGGCACCTGTAAATGCTCCTTTTTCATGTCCAAACAATTCACTTTCCAGCAATGCGCTTGGAATAGCGGCACAATTTACTCTTATGAAAGGTTTGTCACGCCTTTTGCTTGAATAATGTATCGCATTTGCAACTAATTCCTTACCTGTACCGCTTTCCCCTCTTATTATGACAGTTGAATCTGTCTCAGCAGCTTTTGATGCAACCGTCAAGGCATCCTTCAATTTACCACTGTTGCCAACGATGATGTCAAAAGCTTTATCAAGCTTTCTGCTTCTTTTAAGTTCACCTTCTAGGTACTCAATCTGTGGAAAGTCCTGAAAGACCACCAAAGATCCCGTTATCCTGCCACCAGCATAGATTGGAGTAATATTAATAAACAGAGTTTTTTCACCTATAACATATTTCTTGTTTAAAAATTCGCTGCCAAATCTTAAGACTTGACTTACATCTATATCTGTCATAACTTCATTTATATTTTTCCCGATTGCCTTATCAAGACTAAAACCTGTAATTCTCTCTGAAGCTTTATTAAATATAGTGATAATTCCGTTTTCATCTGTTGCAATAATCCCAACCGCAATGGAATTAAATATCTCTTCGTATGCAATAGATGTATTTTTTAAAAGCTCATACGTGCCGCTTTCATCATTTATCTGCTTTAAATCCTCTAAAAATATTTTTTTAATCTCTTCCATCGAAGAAATGCAGCTATCTCCTTCAACAATTATCTCAATTTCATCGCCTTCCGATGCAAAAAATGTTATCATGGAAAGCATGCTGTTTGCAGGTACAAGCCTTACGCTTCCTGACTTCCTAAGCATCACCTTTACATTGTCTTTCCTGCAAACATCATTTACTTTTCTGACTATCATTGCTGATATTTGCGAATGTATATTAATCGGAGACTTTATTTTCTACAAATTTTCTCCATATTTTGCATTCCTTCCTTTAACATAATAGACAAACAAACATGTATACTTGCACATACTTGGTTATTCAAATTTCATAATTATAGATCTAGTAATTTGCACTTTCTATTTGCCGTACAAAGACCTTGTAGCAATCACATCAACACCGGTATCTAAGATATTTTTCACTATGACATCTCCTACATTGATTGGAGGCTTAACTGTAATTCTTGACAACTCATAAACAGCTTTATTTAAAAGTTCTTTAGGAATTGGTTCTTTCGTCCTGACAGATACTACTGGCAGATGCCCACCTTCAGCTTTTACTGTCGTGGTAAGGGTCCTTTTCGGCATGATTATTTCATCTTCTGCATATTTTAAGCCTCTTTTACATTCATATCCTGAGATATTGACGATTTCTTTCCCCTCTACCTCTACAACCAAATGACATCCATTGGGGCAGACAATACATGTTAATTCCCGCTTTTCCATCTTAAACCACCTCTACTTCAAATGTTATATCGTCTACAGGATGTAGGTCATTATCTAAAAATTTATCCTTCTTAATCTCTATTAAAATCATCTCTCCTGGAGTTAATCTCTGCATTTTTCTTCTCATTATCTCTCTGCCACCTGATTTTACATTTATATAAGCATTTTTGAATACATCTGTTGGTCTCATGTGAAACTTAACTTTATCATCTATATTCTCATAATTTACTTTTTGTGGTACAACATATCTAATTCCTGAACCTGCTTTTGCATTTATAAATTTACCTTCTTGCTTTAACAATCCTTTAATATATTTTACTGCTGAATCTGCAGCAAGTCTGGACTCCTTTGTAACATTATCGACAAGATCGTGAACTTGCAATACGTTGCCGCAGGCAAATATTCCTGGAATGTTAGTTTCCATGCTTTCATTTACAATTGGTCCTCCAGTAACGGGATCCAGCACTACACCCGCACTTTTAGAAAGTTCATTTTCAGGAATTAGACCTACTGATAATATCAAAGTATCGCAGCTTATATATTTAGCAGTTTTTAAAATAGGCTTCCTATTCGCATCCACTTGGGCTATCGTTACGCCCTCAACGCGGTCTTTACCGTGTATTTCTATTACAGTGTGGCTTAAAAGCAATGGTATCCCAAAGTCTTCTAGACATTGAACTATGTTCCTCGTCAATCCGCTTGAATATGGCATAAGCTCAACAACCGCTTTTACCTTAGCACCTTCTAGCGTGAATCTTCTAGCCATTATAAGCCCAATATCACCAGATCCAAGGATTACAATCTCTTTGCCTGGCATATAGCCTTCCATATTGACATATCTTTGAGCTGTTCCTGCTGTAAATATTCCTGCAGGCCTTGTACCGGGTATGCTGATTGCTCCTCTAGGTCTTTCTCTGCAACCCATGGCAAGTATTACTGCTTTAGCTTTAATCTCCATCACACCATTTTTCTGATTCACTGCTTTAACTATCTTATCACTAGTTATGTCCAGTACCATTGTATCAAGCATTATTTTGATCCCATATCTTTTGACTTTTTCTATGAATCTTTCTGCATATTCTGGCCCTGACAGTTCTTCTTTGAATTCAATCAATCCGAAGCCATTGTGTATACACTGTTGAAGGATGCCGCCTGGATGACTATCTCTTTCAATTATCAAAATGTCTTTTACACCTTTTTCATACGCTTCAACCGCTGCTCCAAGACCTGCAGGCCCTGCACCAACTATTACTATATCGTGTTCCATCATCTTTTACACCCCACTTTTTAATATTTCTTTACAAGAGTTAATAACATATTCTTTCGCTTTTGCCGTTAAAACGTTTGATTTTCCGCCAAATTTTGTAACATCAAGCGGATCTATGTTTAGTTCTTTTGAAAGTATTTCAACCACCCTTGGGCTGCAGAAACCTCCTTGACATCTGCCCATTCCGGCTCTGACGCGCCTCTTTACACCATCAATACTTTTTGCTCCAACTGGTCTTCTTATTGCATCAATTATTTCACCTTCTGTTACTGTTTCGCATCTGCAAATAATTTTTCCGTATGCTGGATTCTTTTTTATAAGCTCATTTCTCTCTTCATCTGTCAATTCATTAAAGCGTATTACAGGTTTTCTCTTAGGATTAAAATCATCTTTTTCTACCATTTTAAGCCCAGAATCTCTAAGAATTTGTCCTACCATCTCTGCGATTGCAGGTGATGATGTAAAGCCAGGCGATTCTATACCCGCCACGTTTATAAATCCTTTAACATCTGATTCACCTATTATAAAGTCCTCTCCTTCCACATCTGGTACAGCTCTTACTCCGGTAAACTGTGTTATCGTTTTTCTCTCATTGAATTTTTCAACGCTTTTTTTAGCTCCTTTTATGGCTTTTTCTAGACCTTTAGCTGTCGTCTTCCGAAACTCCTTATTGTTTATGTCTTCAGACGTAGGCCCTATTAAAAGATTTCCATCGACTGTAGGAGATACAAGTATTCCTTTCCCCATCTTTGTAGGAACCTGGAATATCACAGTATTTGCCAGATATCCTTCTTCTTTGTCAAGTATTAGATACTCACCTTTCCTTGGGTGCACTGTAAAGTGCTTGCCACCAACCATATCATTGATAACATCAGAATACAGCCCGGCAGCATTTACCACATATTTACTAAAATACTCGTTGTTTTGAGTTTTGACTATAAAACCATCTTCTTCTTTTTTTATAGATACCACTTCCTGGTTGAATATAAACTCAACACCATTTTGCGCTGCATTTTCCGCTAGCGCTATCACAAAACCATAAGGACAGATGATGCCTGCTGTTTTCGCATATAGAGCAGCAACGATTGTATCGTTGATATTAGGCTCTATTTCTTTAACCATGTCCCCCGAAATTATAGACATTTTCTTCACACCGTTTTTAAGACCTCTATCATAAAGCTTATAAAGACTTTCAACCTCATCTTTTGAAAATGCAGCAACTAATGAACCTACTCTTTTCATTGGAACATCTAAATCTTTGCATAGTTCATCAAACATCTCATTGCCTCTCACATTTAGCTTCGCTTTTAATGTGCCTGGCACTGGATCATATCCTGCATGAAGTATTGCACTGTTTGCCTTTGATGCACCACCTGATGCAACGTCATCTTCTTTTTCAATAAGTGCAACTTTAATATCGTATTTTGATAATTCCCTGGCAATAGATGTGCCTATTACACCTCCACCTATTATTAAGACATCGTACATTTTACCATCCCTTTCAACAATTAAGATTTAAAAAAAAGACAAAGCCATATATAGCCGGTTCAATCCGGTTATATATGGCTCTCCTATTCTCCGCCATACTAATATTCAATTCTATCTTATGTTCCTTAATCTATTATACTACAAATTTTAAGTTTTGTATCAAGAAATTCTTGACTTATTTTTGTAATCTTTTTACTCTGCCCAATTCTTAGACCTTTCTACTGCTTTCTTCCATCCTGCATATAGTTTTTCTCTTGTCTTTATATCCATATTGGGCTCAAAATGCCTGTCAACGCCCCAGTTTTTAGCAACTTCTTCTCTGCCGTTCCAAAAGCCTGTAGCAATACCTGCAAGATATGATGCACCAAGAGCAGTTGTCTCTATAACAGTAGGTCTATCCACTGGTACACCCAATATATCTGACTGGAACTGCATCAAGAAATTGTTTGTAGACGCACCGCCGTCAACTTTTAATGCACTCAATTTTATCCCTGAATCTTCCTGCATTGCTTCTAGAACGTCTCTCGTCTGATACGCTAAAGACTCCAGCGTAGCCCTTATAATATGCTCTCTTTTTACTCCTCTGGTTATTCCTAAAATCGCACCTCTTGCATACATATCCCAGTAAGGAGCACCCAATCCAACAAACGCAGGCACTACATATACGCCGTTTGTATCACTAACTTTTAGTGCATACTCCTCGCTCTGCGGCGAATTTTCTATTATCTTAAGCTCATCTCTCAGCCATTGTATAGCGGCTCCGGCTATGAATATGCTTCCTTCTAGTGCATATTCTACTTTATCCTCAATTCCCCATGCTATTGTTGTAAGCAGTCCGTTTTTAGATGGAACAGCTTTTTCACCTGTATTCATCAGCATAAAGCATCCTGTTCCATAAGTGTTTTTAGCCATGCCTTTGTCATAACAAGTCTGCCCAAACAGTGCTGCCTGCTGGTCCCCTGCGTCACCTGCTATAGGGATTTCAACGCCAAATATGCTCTTGTCCGTATATCCGTATACGTAGCTAGAAGGTTTGACATCTGGCAGCATCGACTCTGGAATGCCTAGATATTCTAATATATCTTTATCCCACTTCAATTCATATATATTAAAAAGCATCGTACGTGATGCATTGGAATAGTCAGTCACGTGGGCTTTGCCGCCGGTTAGATTCCATATAAGCCAGCTATCTATATTGCCAAAATAGAGATCCCCATTTTCTGCTCTTTCTCTTGCACCTTCTACGTTATCCAGTATCCATTTGATTTTTGTCCCTGAAAAATATGCATCAACTATGAGTCCTGTCTTTTTTAAAATCTCTTTGTCAAACCCGTTGTTCTTGATTTCATCGCATATAGGTGCAGTCCTCCTGCACTGCCACACTATCGCATTGTATACAGGTTTACCAGTGTTTTTGTCCCATACGACGGTTGTTTCTCTTTGATTAGTTATGCCTATTGCTGCAATGTCTTCTGCTTTTATGCCGGTTTTTTCAAGTACCGCTTTTGCTACTTCTATCTGTGAATCTAAAATCTCCATAGGGTCATGCTCTACCCAACCCGGATTTGGATAAATCTGTGTAAACTCCTTATTTATAGACGATACAATGTTTCCGCTGTGATCGAAGATTATTGCCCTTGAACTTGTTGTTCCCTGATCTAATGCCATTATATATTTTGCCATATTTGTTCCCCCCTATATTTATTAAAATTTCATCCTTCTTACAACTTTATAGCATATTAATAAATCCTTGATAAATCAATGCTCCTAGTAATCCTCCTACAATAGGTCCAAACAATGGAACTATAAGTCCATAGCCCCAATCTGAATCTCTCTTGTTTGGTATCGGCAGTACAGTATGTGCTAACCTAGGTCCTAAATCCCTCGCTGGATTGATAGCGTATCCTGTTGGTCCACCAAGTGTAAGACCTATAACCCAAATTAAAATACCTACTAAAAACGCACCTAATGCCCCAACTTGATTGTGCTCATTTGTTATACCTAATATTCCAACTAGCAACATCGCAGTTCCTATAGCCTCCGTCAAGAAATTGTAAAATAGATTTCTGATAGCTGGAATTGTGCAAAATACACCAAGTTTTGAATCCTTGTCTTCTGTGGCATGAAAGTGATCTCTATATGCCACATATACAAGCAAAGCCCCTACAAATGCGCCTAGAAATTGAGCTATGATGTAACCAGGCACCTGTGCCCATGGAAATTTTCCTATAGCAGCCAGACCTATTGTCACTGCTGGATTAAAATGAGCTCCACCTATCCATCCTGTAATATAAGCAGGTACAGCAACGGCAAAGGCCCAGCCAGTTGTTATGACAATCCATCCACTGTTCTGCCCTTTCGTCTTGTTTAGTACAACGTTTGCAACAACGCCATCACCAAGGAGAATAAGTATCATGGTACCAAAAAACTCTGACAAAATCTTGCCAAACAATGATATTTCCATAAAAACCCCTCCATTAAATTTTTCTTTGTGCTTCTAATTCAAGTTTAAATCTCTTTAAATATCATTTCGCCTCCTTTCAATCTATAAACCAAAGACTTTTTTCACTTGTGGAGACTGCCACAGCGCCAGAAGAAAGAGCATTTATAACGTCTTCTTTTGTTTTAACCAAACCACCAGCAATAATTGGATGATACACCTCCGTAGCAAGCTCTCTAGTTACATTATGAGCAACCCCTGGCATCACCTCTATTGCTGTTGGTTCAATTTGCTTTATTGAATTTAAACCTGTTTTAAGTGCTTGAGTATCCAGTAGAAAAATGCGCTCAATGCATGGCATTCCTAGATCTTTAGCATATGTAAGAATATTATTGCGTGTAGAAATAATACCATCAGGCTTGACTACTTCTTTTAAATATTCTACAGCTTTATAATCCTTTCCAAGACCTTCCACCAAATCGAAATGAATAAAGACCATTTTATTATGTTGTTTTATATCATCTATTGTATCTTTTAATATCAATATATTACTTGTCAGCAAAAATATTACTTCAGAATTTGAACTGTAAACATCAGATAAATCATCAATACTTCTAACGGCCGCAATAATCGGAAAACTCCTAATCTTTTCTATAATGTAATTATCCACATCAATTCCTCCTATCATTTTATAAATGCAAATTATATGCCAATTATTCTCCTATTATTTTAACAGAAAAGATAAGCACTTTTTAAAGCATAAAATAAACAATTGATATATTTTATCAACTTTATTAATTATCATGGTAATATATATCAAGCATATCTTTAATTATTACGGTGCTATTTGACATATTAAATATTATAAATTATAATATGAGTATAATCAAATATAATGATATAAGCGTGGTGGAAATGCATTAGCATATGAATATTAATGATATTTTCAAGGCTTTAGGTGATGAAAACCGATTAAGGATAATTAATCTACTATCTAAAGGAAAACTATGCGTATGTGACATAGAAGCAATTTTAATGATGACTCAGTCCAACGTTTCAAGGCATCTCAATAAACTAAAAAATGTCGGGATAATAAGCAGCGAAAAAAAATCACAGTGGGTTTATTACAGCATTGATAATAATTTTGTCAATAAGCATAAAATGCTCTATGAGTATCTTATAAATTCATTTAACAATATTCCACAGTTCATTACAGACAACGAAAATTTTGAAAAATATAAAAACAGGGAGCAATCATGTAAAAATCCATCTAAAAGCAATTATTTGCCATATTAAAAAATAAAAGGAGAATTAGATTATGAAAGTTAAAGTAGCATTTATTTGTGTAGCAAATTCATGTAGAAGTCAGATGGCAGAAGGTTTTGCAAAACACTATGGATCCGATGTATTTGAAGTATACAGCGCTGGAACAAAACTTACTGAGAAGGTAAATCCAAATGCAGTAGAAGTTATGAAGGAGGTTGGCATCGACATAAGCAGTCATCGCCCAAAATTATTAGATGAAATACCACAAAAAGTAGATATACTAATTACAATGGGCTGTAACGTAGAATGCCCATATATACCGTGCAAATTAAAAGAAGACTGGGGTTTAGATGATCCTGACGGTAAGCCATTAGATGAATTTAGGAAAACGAGAGATATAATCGAGTCAAAAGTAAAAGAGTTAATCAAAAGAGTAAAAAACAATGAAATTAACTTAAACTGATGTATAACCACAATACCCTTCTTTTTTAAACCAGCAGCTTTTAGCTGCTGGTTTAATGCATAACAGCATTATTTTCATGATGTTTCTCATAAGCATCTTTGTACAGTTTATAAAGTTTTTCTCTATTTGTGTATGTGATAATCATAAGATTAGCAAACCATATATCGTAAATGTACATAGGAAATGATTTATAATACAAATATAATACCAATGTCAACATTCCTACAACAACCATAAATCCATCAACTTCTGATGAAGTAGATTTACCTTTATTTAAAATTATTGCTAATATATACAGTATTGCCAGTATAATAGCGTATGCAATAGACACATTAAACCTTGTCACAGCACTCCATACGCCAAATGTCACTGCTATTCCTTTCCCACCGCGCCACTTTAAAAATGGTGAAAAAACGTGTCCTAATATAGCTGCAACAGCAACAGGAACTATCTCAACACCGCTAATATATCCTTTTAATATCAGTATAGAAAGTGGAAAATACCCTTTTAAAAAGTCAAGGGCTACTCCTAAAATCCCCAGTTTATATCCCGCAGCGTGCCACAGATTAAATGCACCCGGATTTCCATCACCATACATATGCAAATCTTTTTCAGCAAGAAGACCTAACCAATATGAAAACATCATAGAACCACATATAAATTCAATTAAAGCGTAAAAAGCTATCAATTCATTTTCCCCCTTTAAACTTTAATTTTTCTCCCCTTCCACGTGACATATCCTAAAAAGGCGTCTTTCCTGTCCATCCTTCAGGTGGCTCTGTATTTTTGAGCACTTTTACGCCGTAACTTTTGGCGATTTCAGCGGTTTTATCCAACGAAAAATCGTCAACCACAATCACTTCATACGGCAAATACGTTTGTTTTTTAAGGGATTCGAGTATATAGGGAAGATTTTAAAGCATTCTTCATAATAATTTTATTCAATAAACAAAACAAAAATAATGCTTTTCTTTCTTAATACTATTATGACATATAATTATATAACAAACAATAGAAATTAATCCCCCATCTATAGAGGATGGGAGACTTTTGTGAACCTACTCCATCCCATAGAGGATGAAGCTTCCTACTTCATAGACCGTTGCCTACTGTTATTCACAGCAGGTCTTACACAATCTCCATAGGCGTAATTTCGGGAGGAACCTTCCCTACAAAAATATTACTCTTAGGCTGTTATGCCTAATTGTCTTTACTTTTTACTCCTGATAATATTATAGCATATAATGTTATGGAAAACAATAGAAATTCATCTCCCACCTATAGAGGATGGGAGACTTCTTTCAAGCCTTCGTTAAAACTTCTTGTTAAAATAATAAGTATATATGTTTGCTTGATTATATAAAATTATTCTTCTGATTGTTCTTTTTCATTAACAGCTTTTTTTATCTCGTTTATTACTTGCTCTGTATTCATGTTTCTTATTTCTATGCCGATGTGCTTTTCTCTGTCGAATCCCACAGTATCAAAAGCATCTCTGTACATTTTTCTCTGCATTACCGGGTCGCATGCAGCAACATATAACTCATCTATGTCTGCACCTTTCAGCAATTCCCGTAAATACCTGTCACCATCTTCTGCACAAAGCTGTGGATGGAGTCCTACCCATTCAAATATATTCTCTCTTCTCAATGTGTTTAAAACTTCAAATGTGTCCATCTCCTGAAATGATGGACATGTACCTTGGCACACGCATAAAAGCAATCCTTTTTTACTCATCACTATCATTCCTTTCAATAAAAATTTATCATTTTTTCTAAATCATTAAGCAGAATTATAAATTCAGTCTACTTGTTGTCACCAAAGTACGATATAGCATCGTTATCGCATATCTTCTGACAACCTCTGCAGAATTCAACACAGCTAAGTGGGTTTATTACAAGTGGATAGCCGCCATCGCCAATTGTGTAAACATCATGTTTGCAGAAATTAACACATTGATAACACTGTATGCATTTATCGTGGTCAATAATTGGATACCAATTTTTTGCCATCTATTTCACCTCCTTTCACGTCGCTAATTTTTATTCTTTTATTCGGTTTTTCGAATTAAATAGACAAAATAAATAACTAATCTAACTATAAAAATATATTAGGGAATATATTGCTTTATTCGGTTTTACGAATATATTGAATAAAATATTGCTTATTTACCTGTTAAGATGTTTTTAACTTCATCAATAATCTTAACAATAGCTTTATCTACAAGACTGTAATAAATTTTAGTTCCTTCCCTTGAATCTTTTACTATCCCATTTGCCCTTAAGACCATAAGATGCCTGGAAATATGAGATTGATCTAAATTCAAAACAGCCATCATTTCACATACGCACATTTCATTTTTACTTAAAAGCTCAATAATCTTGATTCTAGTAGGATGTGATAAGGCTTTAAAATATTCTGCAGTCTTATCGTACAATTCCATTGTTATCATACTATCATCCTTTCCAGTTTATTATATTCGATTTTCCGAATATTATCAATACAAAAGCCTCTTTTTAAAGGCATCAGTTAAATCAAAGTCATTTAGCCATTCACAGGCTTCTCTGTATCTTTTTTCATAATTAAGAAGAATCCAATTCCCGATGCGATCAAATATACGTAGTATGTGAAAAATCTCCATATACCTATAAATACTCCCAACAAATGATGTGGTATAATATTTGAAAATATGCTGGCAAAGCCTACTTCAACAAATCCTGCGCCACTAGGTATTACGTTGTAGGCTAAAACGTCGTAAAATATTATTTGCCTTGAAATAACAGCTAAAAGGTTGAATTTTATGTTCATTGCTATCATTAAAATAGGAGCTATGCTGTAAAATAATGTCCAAAAAAGCATTGCATATAAAAGCTGTGATATAAGCAGCTTACCTCCAGAACTTACCATGAAAAGCTCATTAAACCTACGATTGTATTCAACAATTTCAGTTTTTGTATTTTCAAAAAATCTTTTATACCTTTCACCGGAAAAAAACCTTAAATTAGCAATCAGATTCACTAAAGCGATTATAAAACCCGGCCTTAATATAATATAGACAAGGCTTATTAATAAAAAAAGAAGTATAAACGATACTAATATTGCAAATATTGACAGCGCATGTGTAAGCTCTAACTGTTTACTAAAAAAAATCAAAAGTATCGGCGGAATTGTCCCAAAAAAAATGCCTGAAAACAAAATCTTTGCCGTAAAAATCATTAAGCTTTTATTTGGTGGAATTTTTTTCTTATTTAAAAGATATATGGTAATAGGTAGTGCACCTGAGCCAAATGGTGTTATATAGCTGAAGAAAAAAGTCGCCAAATTGAATTTAAATAGATAACCTACACTTAAATCCTCTCCAAGTGCAAAAAGTAAATCCCTGATTCTGTAAGTATCTACCAGTAAACTTAAAAAAATAAAAAGAAGCATGATTCCGATATATATGGGATTTATATTCATAACATCTTTTAATCCTTGATAACCTGAAAATTTCATAATGATGGCTATTGCGCCAAAGCTTAAAATGAACGCAATGGCCATCATGTAGAAATTCTTCCTTTCCAGTATATGATTCAAAATAATCCCCTCACTTTATTTGCTTAAATCGTCCAGCGTCTTGAATACATATCCCTGCGCTTTTATATCTTTCAGTATTCTATCAAGAGCCATCGTATCATCTTTCGAAACAGCATGCAGCAAAATGACAGCTCCCGGGTGAATTCGATTCATTACCGTGTTATAACTTTCATCAGGACCTCCAGGCAGTGGCTGCCAGTCAGCAAGAGCAAGACTCCAAAATACAGTTTTATAACCAAGTGATTTTGTTATATACAATGTTCTTTCACTGTACTCTCCCATAGGAGGCCTTAAATAATGCATATCTTTTCCTGTAAGTTCCTTAAACATCTCAGCAAGTCCAGTTATTTCACTTTTAACTTTTTCATCGGAAATCTTTGGAAGGCTCGGATGGTTTACAGTGTGATTCCCCACTATGTGACCTTCAGCTACCATTCTCTTCACTAGATCTCCATGCTCCTTAATATACGGTCCAGTTACAAAAAAAGCTGCCTTTACATTATTTGCCTTCAATATATCCAGGATTTTGGGAGTATAGCCGTTTTCATATCCTTCATCAAATGTCAGGTATACGTATTTTTTTGTGGTATCACCTGTAAATATGCCATCATACTTTTTTATGAGGCTCATGGCTTTTGATGTAATTTCAGGCGTCTTGTGGTCGGGCAATACCCTCATACCCCATCCATATAGGGTATTATCAAGCCCATCTGTATTTATCTGAGGATTGTAGACATCATTATTTACTGTGTTATTTACTGTACCTTTGTTTGCAGTTGTATCTTTAGCCTCACTTTCCGCTGATTTGTCTTTCGCATCTTTACTTACATCGCTACTGCTGGTTTTTACATTGACATTAGGCTTTTGAACAGACTTTTTTTCATCGTTTAAAGGCTTTTTCGTCTTTATAAAACTGCAAGATGCAGTCGAAAACACAAGTATTGAAATAAAAAATAAAATACCTATCTTCTTTAGCATATTACCATCCTCATTTCAAAAAATATCTTCCTCTGTATTTTTTGCAATAAAAACCTTTGTATTCTTATCAGATTTTTACTTTGCTTCCTTTATATATCTCACATACCGTATCTCTGCAAGGGCAGAATCTACACTTTAAAAAATCACCTTTTTCATCAGGGAAAAACTTTTCAGCTTCTAAAAGCCTCATCTCCTTAATTATTTTAAGCAGCTCTCTTCTTAATCCTGCAGTGTTGTACACTTCAAACATCGTATTCTGATATACAATTCGCCCTCTTCGAACCTTTTTTCCAAATTCTTCTTCTATTATTAAAAAATAAGCAGTTAATTGCATGACATCCTTTAATAGAGGAGAATGCCCATCGACTTTAGAACTTTTTAATTCCAGTGGTATTAACTCATTTCCAATATCATAAATGTAATCAGGCTTACCGCTTATACCATATTTATCAGACTTTAAAAGTTTACTGTAGACAATGCCATCTTTTTTTACTTCCTCTTGTTTATCTATGTATATCAATTTCCCTCTCTTAAATCCTATAGTCCTTTTCATCTCTTTATAAGGAGGCCTTTTCTCTAAAATCTCTTTTGCTATAATATAAAATATAAGTATTGTAAAAATCACATTTAATATTATCATTTTAGCAACCCTATTCCAATGGCTATTAAAGCCAAAATGATAAATATCACCAAAGCAATCTTCTTGTATCTTAAATGCACAATATCTTTGTAATACCTCTCATGATATTCTATACCCTTTTTGAAATTGCTAAGCTCCGATTTCACTCCACTTTTCTCCCGCAACTCATTTATATATTTATGTCCGTACTTTTTCTCATAGTACCACTGATAAGGGCAATACAAATATTGATTTATTTCAGAAGCCGAAATGTACTTGTTTGACATATTATCACCAATTTCATGTGTATAATAAAAAACATTGCAGATTATTCTACAATATTAACTATATCAATTTTTAAGTACATCTGCAATGTTTTGTAGATTAATTTTTTATTAACCTTTCGATTCAATTATCCTGTTTACGTACTCAGCATACTCGTTTAACAGTGATTCTGCCTGTTCTCTTGTTGGGGCTTCAGAATATATTCTACATGCCGGCAGCTCAGAGTCTGGAACTAACAAAACCCATGCATCACCATAATTAAATCTTATTCCGTCTAAAAACTCTGATTCCGTTTCATCTTTATCTTCATAAAATTTTCTTATTATCAATCCTTTATCCTTCCAATCGCAATTTACCACTTTGTTTAATTTTATCCTTTTTGGTATCGACTTTTTTATATCTGACAGTTTTAGCTTATTTTTGTTTAAATACTCAATCAGCTTAAGCGTAAAATTTATTCCATCAAAGCTTAAATTAAATTGCGAGCTTCGATCATTTTTGTCTTTTTCAATTTCAAACATCTTTTTCATCTTTTCCGGCGGCGATATTTTGCTGAATTTCGTTTCGATGTTAAGCTCTTCTGATACTTCATTTAAAAATTGTGAGCTATTAAAAGGAATGACAAACTTATTTTTTCCGTTTTCCTTGCCTATCAATATTCTTAAATAATTCAATTCATCCTCATCAAACATGTGCCCCTCGTCGTCGTACAGCTCTACATTTTCTCCATCATCAGAGATTTTTATGCCAATGTCGTAATTTGCTGCAGCCGAGTCCTCAATATATCTTTGATTTAGTATAGTCAAAATATTTTTTGTTGTTTGATTCATATATTTTATGTTTAGATTTCCGAATGATTCTCGGTGCAGCGATAAAAACTCAGCATATTCTTTATTTATATCCTTTGGAACTTCGTCATTTATTACACGGGATATTTTGTAATCATTGATTTTGTATTTGTTAGCAATCTTCTTTTCTATATTTTTATCTATATCGCACCCATTTTCATCCATTATAATTATATTTATTGTATCTCTATCTACGTTTCTTATAAAGACGCCTGCCTTATATCCATTCTTTTTAATAGAGTACCTCATGGCCGGTAATATTGTAGAGAAAGCTGCATATACTTTCCTACCGGATGCCTTAATACCATCTTTTATAAGGTCGTAAGCTAATTTCGATTTAGCCTCATCAACGCACCCAACCAATATGTCTCCTTCAAACACATTTCCTATAACTTCACCAATTTTCACCAGGTTGTCCGGCATTAGATTGTCATAGAGATTTCCCTTTATTCCTCTTTCACCAAATAGCGATGTATCATCATTGCTGCCCCACACTACATCTTTTTCAACAACATTGCCGGTTGTGATAACTCTATTAGGCCATATTTTTGTATTTGGTTTAACCTCGCTAAATGATTGTAGTTTCGATTTTTCACCTATTATGGAATTATCAAATGTTCTAACATTATTTTCTGTTATTGCTCCACTACAAAAAATTGTCCCTCTTATTTCGTTATTTGCACCAATTTTTACATCGTCCCACAGTATACTGTTTTTTAAAGTTGTCCCATGGCCGATGTAATTTCCATTTCCTATTATGGCATATGGACCAATTACGACATTATCATCTATCACAGTATTATCGCCAATTATCAAAGGCGGCACGAGTTTTGCATTCTCTGACACAATTACATTTTTGCCGTAGATAATCCCATCTTTATTAACTTTTTCTTTAAACCCCAGATCGACATATCCCCTCAAAAGATCAAGATGGCTCTTTAGATATTGTACGCCACTACCTATATCGCACCAATAGTTATCGCTTACAAAACCATACATAGGAATTTTCTTCTCAAGAAGCATCGGAAATAAATCTTTGCTGAAATCAAATTGCTTGTCTTCAGGAATCAAATCTAAAATTTCAGGTTCAATGATATAGATACCCGTATTTACAGTATCGCTAAATACTTCTCCCCACGATGGTTTTTCAAGAAATTTGAAAATCCTGCCATTTTCATCTGTTATCACTACGCCATACTCCAACGGTATATCAACTCTTGTCAGCACGAGCGTAACCTTGGAACCAGAATTTTTATGGAAGTCATGTGCTTTTCTTAAATCTATATCTGTTATAACATCGCCGCTCATAACTACAAATGTCTCATCAAGAAAATCAACAGCATTTTTTACACTTCCCGCTGTTCCAAGTGGTTTATCTTCTACATAGTATTTTATTTTATCACCGTACTGCTCATACAAATAGTTTTTTATCTTATCAGGCAAATAAAAAAGCGTAACGCCTAAATCATTTATCCCATATCTTCCTATATGATTTATAATATGCCAAATAGCCGGCTTTCCAGCTATAGGAACCATAGGTTTAGGGATCCCGCATGTAAGCGGCCTTAACCTGCTTCCTTCACCACCAGCCATTATTATCGCTTTCATAACATCACCTTCTATGAATATTCAACTATTAATTAGTATCCAGAAAAAAAATCATTTTATTCAGCACAAGATTCAGTAGTAATATTTCTAAATCAAAATAAATATGTATTAAGCATAGGAGGTTAACATGTTTAACATAATCATTTTCGTATCCTTAGGCATTGGAATTTTTATATTGGGATTAGTATTATTGACAACATCGCTTAAGATTATTTCAAAAGAAAGAGTCAAAATATTAATTGATAAATATACAGGAAATATCTATCTATCGATATTTATAGGATTTATATTGTCTATAATAATGCAAAGTAGCAGCATGACTACAATAGTAGCTGTAAGCATGGCGGACGCAGGTCTTTTAAATTTGTACACCGCAGCAGGTATAACAATGGGAGCAAATATCGGTACTACCGTTGCCGTCCAGCTTTACGCTTTTGACCTTTATAGCCTAATACCTTATGCAATTTTTTTCGGTTCAATTTTACGATTTCAAAAAAAGAAGCTGCTTAAATTTATAGGCAATATACTTTTAGGTCTCGGCATTATCTTCGCAGGACTAAAAATTATAGACATGGCAGTATCTCCATTAAGGAATTTCTCTGAGATAAACAATTTTGTGTCAATTACTGAAAATCCCGTTTACGGCATTTTCATCGGAATAGTCATGGCGCTTATAATGCAGTCAAGCACTTTCTGCATTGCCATGCTGCAAGTTTTGGCAACAGCAAAAATTATGCCGGTTTGCAATACCCTTTTTATAATTTACGGTCTCAATATAGGAACATGCTCCGAAGCCTTTTTAATGAGCTTGGCAACAAATAGAGAAGGTAAAAAAATCGCCATTTATAATATACTCTTCAACATCATAGGAACTATGATTTTTGTACCTTTGACACCCTATTACTATGCCATTTTGAAATATATAACACCAAATAATGTCTCGCGCCAAATTGCAAATGGCCATATGTTTTTTAATATCATCTCCACAATATTAGTACTACCCATAATGAAATATTTATTTTCATTCATTGAAATATTAATAGGAAATGACGCTAAATGACTAAAATATTAAAATATCCATAATATAATAATAAGAATTGTATGCCAGGATGTGAAACAAATGAAGAAAATAACATACACAGAACTTTTTTCTGCTATGTTAGTGTTTGAATTAGGGAGTGCAATATTGTTCGTATTAGGTATATCAGCAAAACAAGATGCATGGATAGCCATGATAATTGCTACAATAGCTGCATTTCCACTCGTGTACATGTATGTTGTTTTATTTAAAAAGTACAATGCAAATCTTCCACAAATACTTGAAGCAGCATTTGGCAAGATTTTAGGTAAAGCTCTTTCAGCAATCTACGCTATATACTTTTTATATATTGCTGCCCGTGTTACAAGGGATTTTGATGAGCTGAACGTCGGCACAATATACAAAGAAACACCTATATCCGCTATTTCAATAGCAATATTAATTGTTGTGCTGTATTACCTTATGTTTGACATCAGCGTTACAATAAAATCTGCTCATATACTGCTGCCAACTTTTATATTCTTAGCTATTATACAATTTTTTGGCGTATTTAACGTGACTGGCATAAGCATCAAAAAATTAATGCCGATATTGAACAATGGCTTAGCACCTGTTATTAAAGCAGCATTCCCACAAATACTTACATTCCCATACGGCGAACTCATCACTTTTATGATGATTTTTCCTGAGATACATTTAAAAAAAGATCTAAACAAATACTGTATGGCTCTGGTTGCTGCTACAGGGCTTTGGCTTACGATAAATACAGTGGAAATCATAACATCACTTGGAGTTGCAGAAGCCGCAAGGTCAAATTTCCCTTTTTATCAATTGGTATTAATTATGAAGTTTGGCTCTTTTAGAAATCTAGATCCTTTTTACGCTGTAGAAATCGTAATAGGCGGCGTCGTAAAAATCACAGTCTTTACATATGCCGCAATAAAGACACTACAATCAATATTTGATTTAAAAGAATATAAATTTTTGCTTTTACCTGTCGGCACTATCATATACGCCTTATCCATTATAATAGCCGATTCGTACCCTCTACATATATTGATAGGGCTTAAATTGACTACAGTATACATACACGTTCCTCTGCAGATAATCATTCCGCTTATAGTATTAATATTATCATTTATAAAAAAGCCTCAAAAACAACAATAACAAAAAAAGCCTACAAATGCAGGCTTATTCATAAAGAGGATATTTGTCAAGTAGCTTCTTGACTCTGCTTTTAGCAGTATCAACATAATTTTCATCTTTTAACACATTATATATTATATCAGCAATTTCATCCATATCATTTTCGTTCATACCTCTTGTAGTAACTGCAGGAGTACCAAGCCTTAAACCTGATGTAACATTAGGACCTAATGGATCATTTGGTATGGCATTTTTATTGGCTGTTATGCCGACGTAATCAAGGCGCCTTTCCAAGTCTTTACCAGTAACACCTGTACCTCTTAGGTCAAGAAGCATCAGATGATTGTCTGTGCCGCCTGAGACTAAATTTACCTTTCTATCCAACAAACCTTCTGCCAATGCCTTGGCATTCTTTACTATCCTCTTTTGATATTCTTTAAACTCAGGTTTCAATGCTTCATTAAAGCATACAGCCTTCGCAGCAATAACGTGCATAAGTGGTCCTCCCTGTACACCAGGAAAAACCGATTTATCGATTGCTTTAGCATGAACTTCTTTTGACAGTATTATTCCGCCTCTGGGACCGCGCAATGTCTTATGTGTAGTCGATGTAACAACATCTGAATAATCAACAGGATTTGGATGAAGACCTGCCGCAACAAGCCCAGCTATATGAGCCATATCCACCATAAGATACGCTCCTACTGAATCTGCAATTTCTTTAAACTTTTTAAAATCTATTATCCTTGGATATGCACTTGCACCGGCAACAATAAGCTTTGGCCTGTACTCTTTAGCAAGCCTTTCGAGCTCCTCATAATCTATAAATCCTGTGTCTTCTCTCACACCATATGGTATTATATTGTAAAGTTTGCCAGAAAAGTTTACCTTGCTGCCATGGGTCAAATGACCGCCGTGGGCTAAATTCATGCCTAATATTGTATCACCCGGTTTTATCAATGCAAAATACGCCGCCATGTTGGCCTGAGCACCTGAATGCGGCTGCACGTTGGCATGTTCTGCACCGAATAACTTCTTAAGCCTTTCTCTTGCCAAGTCCTCTACAACATCCACAAATTCACAGCCACCATAATAACGCTTACCAGGATAACCTTCAGCGTACTTGTTTGTTAGGGGTGAGCCCATGGCTTCCATAACTGCCTCGCTTACGAAGTTTTCAGAAGCTATCAGCTCAATTTTATTTTTCTGCCTTTCAATCTCCTTTACAATAGCATCGGCTATTTCTGGATCAGTCTCTCTTATAACATCGATATTCATTACCTTACCTCCAGTTTTTTATTTTCACTCTACTACAATAAAGTACTATATTTTTATTATAAATATTGAAATCAAATTCTTCAACAAAAATGTATAAAAGTTGACACAAGTTTTAAATTTATAACCAATTCATTATACTAAAAATTTATTTAATGGATAAATTTCACATGTTAAATAATTTTTTAATATGCTCTTGATTTTTATTTGAATTAAATGTATAATGTATTCTTGGTCAAAACAATGACTCCCCCTTTAACATATGCAAGCCCCAATTAAATTATCGGGGCTATTTTTTATGCCAAATTTCAATAAAATATATGAATTATTACGATAAAATTTCTTTTATAATCCTCTCAAAGTTATCATGTGATATGGAGTTTATCTCATCATCGCTAAAACCTCTTTTCTTTAAGCCATCTAAAATCTTAGGAAAGCTTGCCACATCATCGAGGCCAAGAGGCGTCTTTTCGATTCCATCAAAGTCTGATCCAAACCCAACATGGTTTATACCTACCAAATTAACAATATGCTCTATGTGATCCAAGACATCCTCTATTGATGCATTATCATCGTCTCTTAGAAAGTTTGGACAAAAGTTTATGCCGATAACACCACCTTTATCAGCTATCGCTTTTATCTGCTCATCGCTTAAGTTTCTAGGATGGCGACAAAGTGCTTTGCAGTCTGAGTGTGATGCAATAAGAGGCTTCTCGCATATATTTATAGCATCCCAAAATCCTCTTTCATTGAGATGGGAGACATCTACAATCATGCCTAATCTATTCATTTCCTTTATAACATCTTTTCCAAATGATGTAAGTCCATAATCGCTGCTTCCTAAAATGCCGTCGCCTAAATCATTTCTTAAACTCCACGTAAGGGTCATAGCTCTTACTCCAAGCTTATAAAACATCCTTAAAAGCGCTAAATCTCCTTCTAATGCTTCACCACCCTCTATTGACAACAACGCACCTATCTTGCTTTCATTTTTTGCTTCTTCCACATCCTTTCCACTTAAGATCAATTTAATCTTATCTGTTTTCTCCATCAATTGATATAGTTTGTCAATCATTTTTAATGTTTTAGTTGCCGCATCTTTTCTCACGTATTCAGGCTCAATAAATGTGGCAAAAACTTGAAGATGTACCATTCCTTCATCTAGTCTAATCAAATCTATATGACCTTTATCATTTTTCTTTGTTATGTCTCTATTGTCCTTTTGTATCAAATAAAGCGTATCACAGTGAAAATCAACAATCATAAATTTACCTCCTTTAATAAACTTTACCTAATTAATATTTTACGCTATTGGTTATACATTACATAAAATATATTACATTAAATTTTTATTTTGTAACAAATTATTAATAAATATATGCTACAATTATGACATAATTGGAGGGGTAAAACAATGAAAAGGAAGAAATTTTTTATAGCTTTTATAATTATATTGGCATTATTGGTATCATATGTAATGAATTTAAAAGCAACTTTTGCAAACCTTACTGAAAAAAAACCAGAACCCGAATTTGACAACCCTGGCCAGCGAATACTTGTGATCGTACCACACCCAGACGATGAATCTTTGGGAATGGCCGGCGTGATTCAAAGAGCTATAAGCCAAAAGATTCCTGTCAAAGTAGTAATTGTAACAAACGGGGACAGCTACAAAAAGGCTGCTGCAGTGTATACAGGACACGTCAATCCAACACCAGCAGATTTTTATAAGTTGGGAATCCAAAGACAAAGCGAAAGCATCGCTGCAATGTCTGAATTGGGTCTGCCGAAAAGCGACGTGATTTTCCTTGGCTTTGCTGACGGCAGCACAAGATTTCTATGGAGCGACTTCTGGGATAATACGCGTCCTAGAGTAAGCGGCGGTACTCAGGCAGCATACTCTCCATACAAAAATGTGTATAAACCCGGTATTGCATACACAGGAAGCAATTTAGAAAATTCCATACAAGAAATCATAAAATCTTTTAATCCCACAGATATATACTATCCACTAGCTGATGATATTCACCCAGACCATTGGGCTGTCAGCAATTTTGTAAGATATGCAATAACTGCAATGAACCTAAATGTGAGACAGCACATGTTCTTAGTACATCATCCTCAATGGCCCGTTCCGTGGCTTTTAGAACCCAGCAAACCATTGCTTCCACCAGTCGACATGGCCGACAGTAATACGAAATGGCAAATATTTAAGCTAAGATCAAGCGAAATCCAAAAAAAGGAGCTTGCTATTAGAAAGTATAAGACACAAATAGCTGTAATGGAGCCATTTTTAATGGGATTTATTCGGGAAAATGAACTTTTTGGAACTAAGCCTGTATTGATAATACCAAACGTTGAGGCGCTGCCTGATTTTAAGCAACAAGGACTGCCATACACATTGATAAAGATACCTGCCGGCGGCATATTAAACCAGGAAATTTATAGAAGTGCTGATCTTACAGAATTGGCCGCATTTTGTTATAAAGGCAATGAGCTGTATGTAGGAATGCAATCTCTGGCACCAATATCAAAAAAAGTAATATATCATTTAGAGATGAGATTATTTTACAAAGGTAGTATAAAAAGAATAGATATTGGATTGGTAGGAGGTAAACTGTACGAGTACAAAAAAGCAAAAAATTCCATCTATAACATTCCAATTT
Source organism: Thermoanaerobacterium thermosaccharolyticum DSM 571 (assembly GCF_000145615.1). Taxonomy (NCBI): domain Bacteria; kingdom Bacillati; phylum Bacillota; class Clostridia; order Thermoanaerobacterales; family Thermoanaerobacteraceae; genus Thermoanaerobacterium; species Thermoanaerobacterium thermosaccharolyticum. Next base: position 565,019 of record NC_014410.1, on the reverse strand, counting down.
CAAATCCAATATTTAATAAAAATATAGTATGGATAAAAATGAATATACCGAATACTCAAAACCTAAATTATATATTTATGGGTGCCGATTCAATATATAAAAATAGATTGATAGATAAAATACCGTGGAATATGTATAAACTTGAGAAAAAATAGCAAGGTCTTCTTGCTATTTTTTTACTTACTTTGTCTCTTTTCGCTTTTTATGCTGTTCCCTGAATTCTTCCGTTTTATAATATCTTTTTGAAATTTCTTTATATACGTCATTAAGATTTATTCCTTTTTCTACCATTAAAACCATCAGGTGATAGATGTAATCTGCAATTTCATATACAACTTCTTCTTTTGAGTCTTCTTTTGAAGCAATTATTATTTCAGCATTTTCTTCTCCTATCTTTTTCAAAATTTTATTTAACCCTTTTTCAAAAAGATAATTTGTATAGGATCCTGTTACTGGATTTTCTTTTCTGCTTTCTATTCTTCTGTAGAGGTTACTAAGAATTGACTCCCTTTCTTCATTCTCATCATAATCATTTATAATATCTCTATAAAAACAGCTGTTGTTACCAGTATGACATGCAGGCCCTTCAGGTTCCACCTCTACCAGAAGCGTATCACCATCACAGTCGTACTTAATGGCTTTAATGTGCTGCACATTGCCTGATGTCTCCCCTTTGTGCCACAAGCTTTGTCTGCTTCTTGAAAAAAAATACGTCTCTTTGTTTTCCAAGCTTTTTTCAAGGCTTTCCCTATTCATATAGGCCATCATAAGAACTTCTTTAGTCTTATGATCCTGTACTATAGCAGGTATGAGGCCCTTTTCATCGAATTTTAAATCATCTATATTCATACACACAATTCCTTTCATTTTATTATTCTGACGGGTACATGATTCTCTTTCAGATAACTTTTAAGCTCACTTATCTTAAGCTCTCCGTAGTGAAATAGGGATGCTGCCAATGCTGCATCTGCTTTTGCCTCTGTCAATACTTCTTTAAAGTGTTCTTTATTGCCTGCACCACCAGATGCAATTACAGGTATATTTACCTTCTCAGCTACCATACGGGTTAATTCTATATCATAACCGTTTTTTGTGCCATCGGCATCCATGCTTGTCAGCAAAATCTCACCTGCTCCCAAGCTCTCCACCTTTTTCGCCCATTCCAAGACATCGTATCCTGTATTAACACGCCCACCATTTATATAAACATCAAAACCTGTATTATCATCTCTTCTCTTTGCATCTATCGCCACCACAACACACTGGCTTCCAAACTTTTTTGACGCATCTTTAATTAAATCAGGATTTTTAACCGCCTCGGAATTTATGGATATCTTGTCTGCACCGGCTCTCAATATCCTTCTAAAATCATCTACAGTGCGTATACCGCCCCCGACAGTTAGCGGTATAAATACCTTCTCTGAAGTCCTTTTGACAACATCAACCATTATATCTCTTTTCTCATACGATGCTGTTATATCAAGAAAAACTATCTCATCAGCCCCTGCCCTGTTGTATTCCTCTGCCACATCGACAGGATCGCCAGCATCTTTGAGGTTTACAAAGTTTACGCCCTTTACAACTCTTCCGTCTTTAACATCGAGGCATGGTATAATTCTCTTCGATAGCATTATAAAACCTCCAACACTTCTTTTAGATCTATTTTATTTGTATACAGAGCCTTTCCGATTATTGCGCCATATGCTCCAATCTCTTTTAATTTTAATATATCTTCTAAAGTTGTAATACCTCCAGATGCTATAACATTTATAGGAGTTTCAATAATTTTTTTGATGGAATCAAAGTTTGGCCCTTCCATCATTCCGTCTTTCCTAATATCGGTATATATAACCGTACCAATACCTATTTCCTTCATGTCTGATGCAAGTGCATCATCCCTTATATTGCTTCTACTAAGCCAGCCTTTCGTAGCAACATATCCATCCTTTGCATCAATTCCTACAATTATCTTATCTCCATACTCTAGTACAAGACTTTTAACAAAATTCTTATTATAAACAGCTATGCTGCCTAGTATTATATAGTCTATACCCAAATTAAATAGATGTTTAGCTGTTTCAAGATTCCTTATTCCGCCACCGACTTCAATTTCACCGGAAAAAGACTTTCTTATGTTTTCTATAGATTTTGAATTTACAAGGCGCCCTTCTTTAGCACCGTCCAAATCGACAACATGAATTCTTTTGGCTCCATAGTCACCCCAAATTTTTGCCGCATCTTCTGGATTTTGAAAATATACTGTACTAGTCTCATAATCACCCATTGTAAGCCTAACACATTTCCCGTCAATAATATCTATAGCAGGTATTATTATCATCAAATCCCTCCACAATAAATTAGATCAATTCCGCAAAATTCTTTAATATTTGAAGTCCAACATCACCGCTTTTTTCCGGGTGGAACTGGCACGAAAATATATTGTCTTTACATACAACAGCAGGTATTTCTATTCCATATTCAGTTATAGCACAAATATCTTCTTCATCCCCATTTGTTAGGTAATAAGAATGAACAAAATAGACATTATCCCCATTTTTTATTTTCTTCAAAAGAGGCACATTTTTCCTTATTATAAGAGAATTCCAGCCTATATGCGGAACTTTCAAATTCGTCTTAATCTCTTTAATCTCTCCTTTTAGAAGATGTAAACCGTCAACTTCTTTTACTTCATAGCTTTTATCAAACAAAAGCTGCATGCCAAGACATATACCCAAGATAAGCTTTCCCTTTTTAACTTCTTCTTTAATTGCGTTTGAAAATCCTTTTTTATTTAATAATTCCATTGCATCTGGAAAAGCTCCTACTCCTGGCAGTACAAGCGCATCAGCATCTCTTATCATTTTTACTTCATCAATTATTTTTGCTTCACATCCTAAATACTGAAATGCCTTTTCAACACTCCTTAAGTTGCCCATTCCGTAATCTATAATGCCTATCAAAATTACACCACCTTTTAAATCATAATACGCCTTTTGTAGAAGGTACGCCTTCAATTCTATCGTCGATTTTAGTTGCTTCATCTAAGCTGCGACCAAGAGCCTTAAATGCTGCTTCTATTATATGATGGGTATTTTTCCCATGAAGTTGTTCTATATGAAGGGTAATATATGAATTATATGCAAATGCCCTAAAGAAATCTTCAACTGTTTCTGTCTCAAAATTCCCCAAAACCTGCATTTTAAGCTCCAAATCATAGTACAAGTATGGCCTTCCACTTATGTCCACAACTGCTCTAATAAGTGCCTCATCCATTGGAACATACGACAAACCGTAACGCTTAATGGACTTTTTATCACCAAGAGCTTTTAAAAATGCCTGTCCTAATGTTATCCCTATGTCCTCCACTGTATGATGGGAGTCTACATATAAATCCCCCTTCGCTTCTACCTGCAGATCAAAAAGTCCATGCTTTGAAAACAAATTTAACATATGATCTAAAAATCCTATTCCTGTATTGATATGAGATTTCCCAGCTCCGTCGATATTAATCTTTACGTATACTTCTGTCTCCGCCGTCTTCCTATTGACTTCTGCTTCTCTCATGATAATATCTCCTTAATACATTTTATAAAATAACTGTTTGCTTCTCTTGTACCAATAGTCACGCGAAGCGTACCGCTTAACTCATTATCACCTGAAAAATCTCTTACAAGTATGCCCTTTTCTAAAAGCTTATTATATACATAATCAGCATCGTCAAACTTTAAGAGTAGAAAGTTAGCTTGTGAATTGTAAACTTTCAAGCCATCTATTTTACTTAATCCGTCCATCAAAAACTTTCTCTCATTTTTGATATATTCAACTCTATCCTTCACAGTATCCGCTTCCAACACGCTTAAAGCAATTGCTTGTGAAATGCTATTTACATTATACGGAGATTTGACCAAATTGAGACATCCTATCATCTCAGGATTTGAAACTGCATAGCCCACTCTCAGTCCAGCAAGACCGTATGCTTTAGAAAGCGTCCTTAAAACTATCATATTCTTATATTTATTAATTAAATCAATTACAGTTTCTCCAAAAAACTCATAGTATGCCTCATCAACAACAGTAATGCCTCTGTTCACTTCCAGTATCTTTATTATATCATCCCTACTAATTGTAGTACCTGTCGGATTATTAGGATTGCATAAAATCACTAACTTTGGATCATATTCCTTAATTGATTTTATAAATTCGCCTACATCGTAGTGATAATCTTCGCCTAAACTTACTTCTACTTTATTTGCACCTGCTATCTCTGAATATACTCTGTACATGCTGAAAGAAGGCACTGGATATACGACAAAATCATCTGGAGAAACAAATGCATTCATTATAATATGTATAATTTCATCAGATCCGTTTCCAACTAAGATATTGTCTTTTGATGCGCTGCATTTTTCTGCTAATTTATCTCTTAATTTTATGCTTACAGGGTCTGGATATCTATTGACATTTGCGCTTTTCACTATTTCTTGAAGGTTTTCCAACGTGGATTCAGGAAGGCTGAATGGAACTTCATTTGCATCCATTTTATATTTACATTCGATATTTGAAACTTCATAATTTTTAAATCCTTTTATCTCATCTCTCAACAAATCATAGATCATCTTTTAAACCTCACTTTTATAGAGTTGGCATGTGCTGTAAGTCCTTCTGCTTCCGCCAATCTTACAATATCATCTGATACATTCTTTAGCGAATTTTCATCATAATATAAAATGCTCATCTTCTTTATGAAATCATCCACAGACAGTGGTGAGAAAAATCTTGATGTCCCGCTTGTAGGCAGCACATGATTGGGACCTGCAATATAATCTCCAAGAGGCTCCGGCGAATTCTCTCCTAGAAAGATAGCTCCTGCGTTTTTCACCATTCCAATCATCTCAAATGGATTCTTTATATCAAGCTCTAGATGCTCAGGCGCTATCTCATTTGCAATATTTAAAGCATCTTCCAAATTATTAACAATGATTATTGCTCCATAATCTTCTAGCGATTTATTGATTATATCTTTTCTCTCAAGGTATAAAGTCTGTCTACTTACCTCTTCTGCTACTTTTTCTGCTATACTCTTTGAAGTAGTAATGAGAACAGCAGACGCCATAGCATCATGTTCAGCCTGCGACAATAGATCCGCTGCTAAATACGTCGGATTTCCGCTTTCATCCGCCACGATAAGAACCTCGCTGGGCCCAGCCACCATATCGATATCTACATACCCATACACAGCTCTTTTAGCCATGGCAACAAATATATTTCCCGGCCCAACTATTTTATCTACTTTAGGTATTGATTCGGTACCAAATGCTAATGCTGCAATTGCCTGTGCACCACCTATTTTGTAGATCTTGTTGATTCCAACTTCATTAGCTGCCACAATCACAAATGGATTTAATCCAGCTTTCACTGGCGTAACCATTACTATCTCATCAACACCTGCCACTTTTGCAGGAATGCTATTCATCAAAACAGACGAAGGATACGAAGCAGTACCACCAGGCACATATATGCCTACTTTTTCTAAAGGCCTTATCTTTTGGCCGTATACTATACCGCCTTTAAAATCTAACCATGTTTTTTGCCTTTGATTTTCATGATATTCTGTAATATTTTTAATGGCATTCCTTAAAGCACTTATAAATTCCTTATCTACTTTGCTGTAAGCATCATCTATCTCTCTTTTTTCAACCATTATGTTTTTATCATCTATTCCTATACCATCGTATTTTAATGTATAATCAAATAAAGCTCTGTCTCCATGCATCTTGACATTATAAATTATTTCAGGCACAGTCGACTCTACATCTTTATTCTCAAGCTTTGATCTATTGGTCAAATTTTTAATGACTGTATTATCAATCGAATTGCTAAAATCGTAGATTTTTATCATTTAGCATCAATCCCTTCAAACATATAATTCCGTAGCTTTTGTGCTCTTATTATGACTCTTCATCTAACTGTTTTCTGTAGCTTGTTTTAATTTATATATTATCTCTTTTATTCTATCGCTTTTTGTCTTCATGCTGGCTTTATTCACAATAAGCCTTGCACTTGATGGAAATATTTCTTCATATACAGTAAGCCCATTTTCTCTAAGCGTTGTACCCGTTTCTACAATGTCCACAATCACTTCAGATAACCCTACCAATGGAGCTAATTCGACAGAGCCATTTAGCTTTATGATTTCTACATTTTCTCCTTTTTTCTTATAAAATTCTTCAGCTATTGAAGGAAATTTCGTTGCAACTCTTTTGTTGCTTAAAAAAGTATTCTTCTTATTGGTGGGACCAGCGACCACCATTTTACACTTTCCAAATCCTAAATCAAGCACTTCATAGCAATCCCTTTTAAGCTCTAAAAGCACATCTTTTCCGCAAACGCCTATATCAGCTGCTCCATGTTCAACATATGTCGGCACATCTGTAGGTTTAACAAGTATAAACTTTAAATTTCTCTCAATATCACATATAAAAAGCTTTCGCGACATTTCATTTTGAATATTTTCTGATATACCACATGACGCAAAAATTTCGAAAGATTTATCTGCCATTCTTCCTTTCGGCAGCGCAACTGTTATGCTATCCATCTTGTACACCTACCTTAATAATCTCATCAAATCTTTTTTTCTTTAGATAATCTTCATTACCCTTGATTACAAGCTCTGCTATATTCCCCTCATTTCTCAATTTCAATGCTATATGGTAGGCTTCTTTTCTGCTACTATCATTGCAAAGTACCGCTACACTTTTTGGCTTCTTAGTGAATTTCTCGCTTTGATTTTGCACCGCCAGCATAGCTCTCTCTACGCTGATAGCAAAACCAGTTGCAGGCAAATCTTTCCCATAATTTTTAAGCAAATTATCGTACCTGCCTCCTGCGCAAATTGCGTATCCCAAATCTTTTACAAATATTCTGAATATGAGTCCTGTATAATAATCGATGCTTTGAACCATGCCCAAATCAAATGTTATATATTTGTCCATCCCAAAGTCTTTCAAAATATCATAGACTCTTTCCAAATAATTTAAAGTCCTATTAGCTTTTTCAAATTTATATACATCTTTTGCTTTTTTTATTATCTCTATATCTCCAAAAAACAGAGGCAGATTAACTATTAATTCATAATTATGGCCCGTTATATTATTGTTTTTGAGAAAATACTCTATCTCCGATTGATTTTTCTGCTCTAGCAATTCTTTTAAAACCTGTTCTTCATTCCGAGCTAATCCTAAATCATCCAGCAATGATTTAAAAAACTCTGCCTGACCTATGTCAACTTTAAAATCTTTTATGCCTATGTTTTTCAGCGCTTCTACCGCGACAGATATACATTCCGCATCAGAATACTCATGATTTTTCCCAATAAGCTCTATTCCCGCTTGCGTGTACTCCCTCATCCTGCCAACTTGTGGATTGTCATATCTGTACACATTAGCGATGTAGCAAAATTTAAGAGGATATTCATTGTATTTTGTAGATGCTATCCTTGCAACTTGTGTTGTAACATCGGGTCTTAATGCAAGAAGATCTCCTTTCTTATCAAAAAATCTATAAAGATTATTTTCGTCAAAAAAAATGCCTGAAGTATTACTGAAATTTTCCATGTATTCAAATGTGGGAGGCATTATTTCTTCATATCCAGACGATTCAAATGTTTTTCTCAATATATTTTCTATACTGTGCTTAAATCTTAATTCCTCAGGCAAAAAATCCTGTACTCCATCAGGTAAATTTTTCATCAAAGCACCTCGCTAACCATCTAAATTACTTTATCTTTGTAGAGTGATAAAGTAATGACTTGTTATTTACATAATAATTTATTTTTGTCCATGTGTCAAGTACTTTAATCAAAATTGCACCTGACAGAAGCTATTACAGGAAAATGATCTGATAGATTGCAATCAACTGCCTTTATAGATTCAACGCTTATATCCTTAGAATGCATTATATAGTCTATTCTAACAGGCTCATCACCATCTAAATATGAATAATAATCAGAATTAGCACTAAATGCTCCATCAACAAGTACATGATTAATTATTGAATATGCTTCATTCTCAGGTGTTTCATTAAAGTCACCTGTTAAAATCACAGGATAATCTAATCTTTTAATAATCTTTAATATCTCCTGTGATTGAATTACTCTTTCTTTGCTATTAAGCCCCAAATGAGTTGTTAGAAACCATATTTTTCTATAACTATCTAATTCTATCAGTACTGACAATACACCTCTTCTTTCGCCAGTAGAAGTCAGGTGATAATTATTTTTCTTTACAATGGGATATCGCGACAATATTCCATTGCCAAATGAACCTAAGCCAATTTTTATATTTGGTCCAAATGCGTAATACATCTTAAGCCTTTTAGCTAAATATTTTATTTCGTTTAAAAAATATGAGCGCCCCAAATATGTGTCGACTTCTTGCAAACCTATTACATCGGCTTTTGATTGTTTTATAAAGTTTGAAATGCCGTATATGGTCAAATTGTCATCGATATCTTTTCCACCGTGAATATTATAAGTCATAATAGTTAATATCATAAAAATCCCTTCATTTTCAATTTATATTCTCATTTATTATATGCTAAATTATGTAAAACAAAAACGGGACCTTTTAATTAAGATCCCATAAAGTTTTATCTATTTTATTCGTCTTTTTTGCTTTCTGTCAGTTTAGTAAAAATATTAAAAAGCTCTATAGGTATTGGAAACAGAATCGTAGAATTCTTTTCTGCTGCTATTTCAGGGAGTGTCTGAAGGTACCTTAACTGCAGTGCAGCAGGTTCTGCCGATATGACAGCAGCCGCTTCTTTAAGTTTTTGCGATGCTTGAAATTCGCCATCTGCAAATATGACTTTTGCTCGCCTTTCTCTCTCTGCTTCTGCCTGTTTTGCCATTGCCCTTTTCATCGTATCTGGAAGCTCAATGCTCTTTATCTCAACTGCTGTAACCTTGATACCCCAAGGGTCCGTCGCTTCATCCAGCAATTCTCTGAGCTTTTCATTCAGTTCAGCTCGCTTTGCCAACATTTCATCAAGTTCATGTTGACCAAGAATTGATCTCAATATAGTTTGACCTAGAAGCGTCGTACTTTGTGTATAATTCGCAACCTTTGTTATGGCAAGGATAGGATCTAAAACATTAAAGTACACGACAGCATCAACATTTACAGGAACATTATCCTTTGTAATGACTTCTTGCTTTGCAACATCGATTGTAAATGTCCTTAAATCAACTTTTATTACCTTATCTATACCAAATGGAAATATCACGTTAAAACCGGGTCCCAGCAAGCCAGATAATTTACCAAAACGAAATAAAACACCTCTTTGATATTCTGTGATAATCTTTACCATACCTGGAAGTATAATGAATGGTACGATAGCCAATATGACATCAATTATTGCATTATTAGGATTCATTCTTATGATTGTTACTATCCCTATAACACCCCAAATTATAAATGTTACAAGCATGAAATAGAAGTTAGCGAAAATCTTTCTGGTTACAGATATTGCCATCCACACAATCCACCATATAGCCTCAATGGCAAATACAACTATAAAAACCGTACTTAGGATTGAAATTACCGATGCATCCATATTTATGCATCTCCTTTCTTGATATTATCTCTAATTCTAATATTAACCATTTAATTTTCAATTTCAAGCACTAAAATATAAATTTTGTATTAATTTTTATTGAAAAGCTATTTTAATAAATTGTTTCATATGGAACAAATTGTAAATAAAGTATTAATTTTTCTACGAAATTTTCTCTACAATCTTTTTTGATTTGACAATAAACACAAATGAAAATACAGCTATCACAAAGACAATAATCTCTACAACAAAAATACTTTTAAGAACTTTTGCTTGATATAATGCAGCAAATATATCCGTTATGAAATGCAGTAACAGTGCATATATAAAATACTTATATCTGCCACTTTTTACGCTATAAAGAACTAAAATCGAGAGTGCTATTTGCAGTGTAAAAGCAAACAATCTTTCAAAACCGCTGATTAAAAACATGTATGAAGGTGTATTAATTATTGCATTCTTTATTTGATCAACTGTTCCAAACGGTAATTTTGCTTTTAGGGCTTCAAGTGAACCAGAATTTATCATGAATGAATATATTAAATTATTGATATTGCTGATTCCACCGATAATGATAGCCTCTGTTCCGCCATGTCCTAAGCCATAACTTAAACCGTCTTTCCAATTTCGATACTTCTTAAGTATAGTCTTAAAACCTATTAACCTTCCAAATTCCTCAAATATAGCAGCAGCACATGCACCATAAAATGCATACGCATAAGGATGATGTATTATGGCAGTATATTTGAATATAAAAGAGTGAAGTGTTGATTCTAAAATCAAAGCAAATACAATAAAAATCAAAGCACCTGTAAACAAAGCCTTAAATGAAATTTTAAACCTTTTATATGAGTAAGCAACAGCAAAGACAGGAATCAAGATCGAGAAGATTATTGAAATAATAATAAAAGCTATTTTTAAACCATTAACCATAATAAATTTCTCCCTCACAATTTTATTTCATCACATTTACGTTTATCATACTTATTGACATGATTATCAATATCAAAACTATTATACCGACCCATATAGACGGCCTTGCAAAATTGACAGTCCAGCCTACGCCAAACCTCTTCTCAACAAATAATGCCGGATCGTCCGGATTATAATAAATCAAGCCTCCTTTCCAATACCTGTCATCATCTCTATCGACCGAACTCGGCTTATTATTTTCTCTATCTATCTTGATCCTTTCACCTCCTTGACCAGTCATTACAGATACAACTATTGCAGCAATTGCTATAATTAGCCCCGGCAATATAGAAAAAATAGCTATTTTGCTTTGCCAGTCTTTTATTGCTCCATAAACAATAAATGCTGTGCCCATTAAAATGACATTTATTAAGATAGAAATAAACACAACAAAACCAGACCATATTCTTCTAAACTTAAGATTTTTTTCTTTCGATATTTCTGGATTTGATGGATCTATCTGTTGTTTTGCTAATTCTATCATTTTATATGAAACAAACATCAAAATCGTCATAATCACCTGTACAATACTGAGTGAAAAAACTGAAGCAATTGTTTTTGATGCATACGAATCCGGTATTCCTTGTAAATCAAAGTGAATAGGTATCCTAGATGACATGTTGGGATATCTGTAAACTCCTACAGCTACAGTTAAAATAATTATTGCTATCGGCAATAAAAACCATAAAGGCGATACAACTACCTTTTCTTTCCTAAAATCCATGTCTACAACCGCAATTTCTTTTTTCCCTTTACTCCACTCTTTTTCAGACTTTAAAGCAGCTACCTGCAAATGTGCCCTCATATACATCATAAGCATCAGTATTATTTCAATAAAAATTCCTCCAATTGCAATATTTATATTGTTGATTTTGGACAATATAAATGCTAAAAAAACTATACTTGTAACTAGAAAATTAACTAAATACGCTCTTTTTATTTTTTGTATCTCTCTATCAGATGAGAATTCTTTAGGCACGTAAACGCCAAATATAATAGTTCTTCGCGTAATAAACGGTGTAATAGATCCTATTACAATTAATATGACATATGGTATTAGAAGATTAATATAATATAGAGTATTCATTTCAGCAAACCTCCTATACTTTATTTTTAAACTGCTCTAAAATTTCTTTACATATTCTTAATATCTCATCCTGCGTCATGCCTCTGCAGTATGCATTTGCCAGTATAGGGTGAATCTCTTTCTTTAAGCTTTCAATAAAATTATCATCGGCAGTAGCATTTTTAGTTACAACGTACCCTTTCCTCCTGTGAACATTTAAAAATCCTTCATCTTTCAAAATGTCATAGGCTTTTTTTACCGTATGAAGATTTATTCCAAAATCACTTGCCAACTGTCGTATAGAAGGCAATTCATCACCTTCTTTAAGCATCCCCAACGCTATCCCTTCTATTATCTGATTTTTTATTTGCATATATATAGGTATATCTGACTCAAATTCTATTCTTAATAGCAATATTAAACTTCACCTCCTATGTGATATTTGTAATATATATAATATAACAGATATCACATAAAGTCAATGCCATTCTCCACTTTAAATAAAAGATTAGCAGATGTAGCTTATTCATCTGCTAATTTTGTTTACGCTTTAACTGATATTTTCGTTCCCATCATCACAGATACTTGATGTATCTGTCCGTCATCCTTGAGAGCAATTTTATTGCCATCCACTATCTTTCCATCCACATTGACTTCCTGTACACCTCTGTTTATCCTTTCAGGGTTTTCTACCTGGATGATATATTTAGTATTATTTTTGTATATATATTCTATTTTGTACTTCGTCCAATCCTTTGGCACGCATGGATCTATAATAAGCATATTTTTTTCTTTCTTAAATCCTAATATGTGTTCAATTGCTACTCTGTACATCCATCCAGAAGAACCAGTGTACCATGTCCAGCCGCCTCTGCCTGTATTTGGCTCTACTGCGTAGACGTCGGCAGCCATGACATAAGGCTCAACTTTATACTTGGAGTTTTCAATAGGCGTCCTGGAATGATTTATTGGATTTATCATGGAATAAAGCCTATACGCTTTATCCCCATCGCCAACTACAGCATATGCCATTATAGCCCATATTGCTGCATGTGTATACTGACCGCCATTTTCTCTAACACCAGGTACATATCCTTTAATGTAGCCGGGGTTTAGATCACCTTTGTCAAAAGGTGGGGACAAAAGCTTTATGATAGCATTGTCATAGTCGATCAAGTAATTTTCCAATGCATCAAGCGCTTCTTTTACCCTCTCCCATTTGGCTGCACCAGATATTGCTGCCCAAGATTGTGCTATTGAATCTATTTTGCATTCATTGTTTTGACTAGAACCAAGCGGAATTCCGCTGTCAAAGTATGCCCTTCTATACCAGCTTCCGTCCCATCCATGTTTTTCAATTGATTCGATAATATCATCGGCAACCTTTTTGTATTTTTCAACCCTCTCGTAGTCGTTATTTTCAATACAAACTTGTATAAACTTTTTAAGTGTAACATACATAAACCACCCAAGCCATATGCTCTCGCCTTTTCCTTTGTTGCCCACCATGTTCATTCCATCATTCCAGTCGCCAGAACCCATCAGTGGTATTCCATGCTGACCAAATTTCAATGAATGTTCTATGGCTCTTATGCAATGCTCATAAACTGTCGCAACTTCATCTGATACTACTGGTTTGCCATACCTTTCGTCTTCTTCATCCTTTAGTGGTTCTTCGTCCAAAAAAGGCATTTTAACATTTAGTATTTCCGTGTCACCTGTCACGCTTACGTAATCCGCTACAGCATATGGCAACCAGAGAAGATCGTCTGAATATTTTGTCCTTATGCCTCTATCTGTCCCCGGATGCCACCAGTGGAGAACATCTCCTTCTTTGAATTGATGTGCACAGGCATTTAATATTTGAGCCCTCGTAAGTTCCGGTGCCACATATACCACATTCATAGTATCCTGCAGCTGATCTCTAAAACCATATGCACCTCCTGACTGATAAAATGCAGATCTTGCCCATATTCTGCAGGATATGGTCTGATAAAGGAGCCATCCGTTTAATAGTAAGTCCATAGACTTATCAGGCGTGTTTACCTGTATTGTTCCAACAAAATTGTTCCAAAACGTATCCACATAACTCAAAGCTTCTTTCACATTATCCAGATTTTTGTAATAATTTATTATGCGATTGACATCATCTGTCGACATGCCTGTTCCCAGCAAAAACACCAGCTCTTTTTCCTCATTTTCTTCTAAATCGACATTAATTTGTACTGCAGCACATGGACTAAACCCAACTCCAACATTATTCGATAGAGATTCTCTTTTTAATGATTCGGGTCGCTTGGTGTCAAAATCAGGTCCCAGAAATTCCGACAGATTTCCTGTATATGACTGTATTTTATGAGACGCACTTACAAAAGATATTCTGCCAAGAAAATCCTCATTAAATACGTTTCTCATAAGCAGCGCATTCATATCTTTGTTCATTTCCGTCACTATATAAGGGGACGTTAAATTTTCAAAGACACCCAATACAGGTTTTACATAATAGTATAGACTTAACATCCTTTTTTCGCCGCTAATATTTTTAAGTTTTACAAGCGATATTTTCACGGTATCATTCATTGGTACAAACTCTAACATTTCATGGCTTATTCCTGAGCAAACATGTTTGAATAATGAATGTCCAAATCCATGCTCTGCAATATACTGTCCACCATCTCTTATGGGTTTAGCTGTAATCGTCCAAAATGCACCTGTTAAATCATCCCTGATATATAAGATTTCCCCGCTTTCATCTAAAACAGGATCATTTGACCATGGTGTAATCTTGTATTCTCTACTGTTCTCTGACCAGGTGTAGCCACTGCCTGATTCAGAAACTTGAAAGCCAAATTTGTAGTTTGAAATTACGTTTAACCACGGCATAGGCGTCTCCTTGTCACCATCCAAATCTATCACGTATTTATGTCCATCCATAGAAAACCCACCATATCCATTGCTGTAATACAGTGGTATATTTTCTGGCAGCGAAACAGGGTAATTTTTTTCTTCATTTTTTATATCAAGCAATTTGGATTTACTATCTTTTTCACCAGCATCATATTCAAGTTGCTTTTCAATAGGCATGCCAGCTGTAAGCGAAAGCCTTGCAACAGTATTTAATAAAATGTAATCTTCATCTTTTAAATTGCTTTTATTAAGCAGAAATACACCACCATATTCTCCTATTATGTTGTATGCAAAACTGCCGCTTATTACATCCTTAATCTTGTCGCCTAATGCATCAATGTAACCGCCTTTATCATTATTTAAAATCACCAAATCTACATATAATCCTTTCATCCTCCAATACTCATGAGCCTTCAGCAGTTGCTTCAATATTGGTATCTCCTCTTTTTTGCTGATTTCTAAAAGCACTATTGGAATATCGCCAGATATACCGTACGCCCACAGTCCAGACTGGCCTTTTCTATTTTTCAATAAGTAATCTGCCTTTTTCATCCTAACAGGACTTAAATATATTATGTGGGGCAGCATCTGCTGAAAAAGACCTAACTCGTCTGACTTTAAGTTGAGATAGTCTAACTCCACTTTACCGCGGGATACTGACATTTCAAATGCCCTTTCGGTAGCTCCGGCATTTTTATACTTGTTTGCCAGTTTTACAACCTCAGATTTCGATTCTGCCACAGCAGTAATGAAAATTACTTTAGCTGTCTGATTTGGTTCCAATTTTATTCTTTTTCTCAAAGACATGACAGGATCAAGGACAGGACCGTCTGAATTCGATAATGGTCTGTCTGCTACAAGAGCCCTGGGATTCCTAAGAGTCCTGCCTCTACCTATAAACTTTGTTCTGTCTGTCTCAAACTGTGTATCACCTATTGTCTCACCGCCTTCAACAGAAACAGCGTGAGCAGCCCACAAAGATGATTTTCCCAAATCTCTAGGTCTTCTGTTAGCAACTATCATATCACTGTCAAGCAAAATCTCTGTTTTTATAAACAACTTATTAAAAGCCGGATGGGCTATATCAGCATTAATATCGCTTAAAACTGGTTCAAAATAGCTTGTCACCTCCAGTGTCCTTGAATTACTACTATGATTTTTCAATGTGACACGCCTTATCTCCACATTATCCTCAGGAGAAACAATCACCTCTGTCTCAGTATCAATATTACCAACCTTCTTTATGAACTTGGCCATGTCTTGCTTAAATACTACTTTGTACTTTTCATCTTTTGCATAAAATGGAGCATACGTTGTAGACCAAGTAGTATTTGAGTTTATGTTTTGCACAAATATAAATGTTCCGTGAATCTCATCCAGGCTATTTTTCCACCTTGTTATATTTGTTCCTTCTTTTTTGCTGTAACCAGTACCTCTATCTGTTAAAAGCACAGAGTAATCTCCATTTGAGAGAATATGGACTTGTGGAAGAAAGCTATCTAATTCCTCTATCACTCTCACTGTCTTTACTTCTTCCCTCTTTGGCTCTTCAAATTCCCTTTGTGCCTCTATTTCTTCTTTAAGCAGCATTGTACCATCTGGTACTCTCTCTTGTAGCAATATTTCAACTGATTTTATATAAGGATCTGAATGAAATCTTTTCTGCATCACATTTTTATTTATGAAGTTATTTAAAGCTAACATGCTCATACCCAGGTGGTGCGACATAAAGCTTTTAACTATAGCATATTTTTTCCCATAAGGCATCCTTTCTGGCGTAAAATCAATCGCCTCGTAAAAACCATACTTGCCTTCCATTCCCAGTTCTTTTAATTTTTTTATGTTTTTCACAACAGATTGAGGATCTATCTGCAAAGCCAGCATTGTTCCATACGGTGCTATCACAATGTCATGGGATAGTCCTCTTTTAAGGCCCATCCAAGGCACTCCAAACGCCTTATACTGATAATTAAGCTTGATATCAAAAGAGTAAAAACCTGATTCAGATATCCCCCAGGGTATGTCATACTTTTGGGCATATTTTTTCTGCATCATGATGACAAACTTATATGTCTGGTCTAAAAGCGTATTTTTGTAGTTCTTCATTATCAAAAGAGGCATAAAATATTCAAACATGGTTCCTGACCAAGAAACTAAGCCCCTTAAATAATTTTCTACTGTTACCATCCTTCCCATTCTAAACCAATGTTTCACATCAATTTCTTTTTTTGCTATAGCTATAAAACTAGCCTGCCTTGCCTCTGATGCAAACAAATCATAATAGGACTTTGTCAATTTTTCATCTTCAATATTGTAGCCTATAGAAAAAAGCTGCCTTCTTGTATCAAATAAAGGTCTAAACTCTGTCTTTTCAACAAGATTGCTTAATCTGCCTATCAAATCGTGTACCCTGTCTATCAAAGATGTAATTTTTTTATATGGCTCTATAAATTCTTCTGCCTCCATAGATGCGTGTGAATCTATAATTTCTTTATAACTGACTTTTAAACTATTTAATGAAATATCATTATTTAAATCAAACAATTTTTCGTATTCATTTTCTTTCTTGACAATTGGCAATAAATCTTCCAATTCTTTAATGAATGAATCGACAGTTTCTACAGTTTTTGGGTACCATCCATCCTCGTCATCCAATTTTATACCATCCAATTCACTTTTTAGCCGCTTAAGGTGTTGATACCAATCGCAGACAGTATAATCTCTGTTAGGCATCTCAAATTTTATTTTTTTGTTTTTTACGCCTTCATTTAATATGTTTATCAAGTCTAACAATCCATCCCGTAAATTTTCAGTTAAAGGCTTGTCTAAGACCTCTTTTAATCCTTCTTTAAGTACTATCATATATCCAACAAGATTTCCGCTGTCAACTGTAGAGACATAGTATGGTTTAAGTGGCTCTAGACTATCTGTTTTATACCAATTGTAAAGATGTCCATGCCACTTTTCCATTTTCTCTATGGTGGATACCGTCTTTTCGATTCTGTCTACCATCTCAGAAGTAGTAATATATCCAAAATCTCTAGCTGATATTGTAGATGAAAGATACAAACCAATATTTGTTGGAGAAGTCCTCCTTGCTACTCCTGCATAAGGATCTAGTTGGAAATTATCAGGAGGCAAATAATTATCCTGCTCCGTTGCAAAATCCTCAAAATACCTCCAGGTTTTTCTCGCTAATCTCCTTAGCTCTTTAATATCTGATTCTTCCAAAGTTGATTCGTGTTCTACTATAGGACAGCTTATCTTATATGCAATGAAAGGCGATACAATCCATATTAATGCTGTAATTACAGAATAATACAGCATACCCGGTTTAAAATATGCGCTCGATAGAATAAAAATGAACCCTACTAATATCGATATCCACATTTTGTTTAAAAAACTCAAAAAATCATTTTTAAGCCGCCTTTCCATATCTGCCGCTGTTATCCATTCTAAAAGATTTTTCTTTGATATATAGACTCTGTATAGAGTCCTAATTATCGCATCCATCATCATATAACTTTGATATGGCAAAAACGCAAACTGCAGTGCGCCTGTATAAAATGTATTTTTAATGCTGTTTGTAAGTAAATTGTCGCGGTTGTTTGACCTTGATCTAATCTTTCCTACCAATATATCAATCACACCAGCGATAAAAGGTGCAAACATGACTAATAGCGCCAGTAAGTATGTTAACATGCTGTTTATTGGCAACAAAATACCAATAAACAACAGAAGCAGAGTAAATGGCGCTACAAGGCTTCTTCTCAAATTGTCGATTATTTTCCACTTTGAGATTATCGACAAAGGATTTTCTATGTAATCGCCATTTCTTGTTCTAATCCTTTTTGCGAGCCATGGTAAAAGCTGCCAGTCACCTCTTACCCACCTATGTAATCTCATCATATACGAATTGTACTTTGACGGAAAACCATCAATTAACAAAATATCTGTCACAAGCCCTGTTCTCACAAAAGAACCTTCAAGCAAATCATGGCTTAGCACTGAATTATCAGGTATCAAATCTTTAAGAATATTTCTAAATACCGCAACATCGTATATTCCTTTCCCTGTAAAAATGCCTTCTCCAAAGAGATCCTGATAAACATCAGAAACTGCAGTCGTATAAGGATCAATACCGCCATATCCTGCGAATATCGTAGAAAAAATAGACGAACTGGAAGAGACAATGTCCACCCCAATCCTCGGTTGAAGAAGTCCATATCCTTCAACTACTATATTTCTTTCTCTGTCAATCACTGCTTTATTAAGTGGATGCATCATTGTCCCAATAAGTTTTTTAGCAGTATCCATTATTAAATTTGTATCTGCATCAAGTGTAATGACGTATTTTATACTTGGCAAATCTTCAACATTTACACTTTTTATGTAGAAACTTGTCTCTTTTGAACCATTTAAAAGTTCATTAAACTCGATTATGGCACCTCTTTTTCTTTCCCAGCCCATATACGCATTTTGCATTTCGCAAAATACTCGCTTTCTATGGAAATAGAAAAATATATCTTTCCCTTTGGAGTATTTTTCGTTAAGCTCTCTTATGCCTTGAAGAGCACTGTTTATTATCTCCTCATCGTCATCTAATTTTTCTTTTTTAGTATCTTTAAAGTCTCCAACAACAGCAAAGTAAAGATTATCTTCTTTATTTGATATATATATTACTTCCAACTGCGACAATAACTCTTTAACCCTTTTAACGCTTGTTAGCAGTGTTGGTATAATTACCATAGTCGCAGATTCTTCAGGTATACCGTTTTTAAGTTCTATCTTTGGTATTATTGTAGGCTTTTTAACATGTATTATCACCCAATTAACTGCCTGTACAACAATCTCGCTTACAGGTATTATAGATATAGCTGCTATAGTAGCAGCATAAGCGACATTTGCACCTTTCATGATTAAAAGAACTGACAAAGCAGCTGCAATCAATATTGTCAATGCAATGATAGATGATATATAAAAGACGGCTATGTGTTTTTTTACGATACGATTTAATTTCAAATTGTTTTTCTTATGTCCTATTTTGCTTTCTAATATGCTTCTACCCTTGCCTATTATATAAAATCCTACATGATTTATGTATCCTGGCTTGTTGTTGTCATTTAATACCTCCTTTGCACACTCCAAAGCTTTTCTGGCAACATATGTCTCTGACGTATTGTATCTTTTCGCTATCTCTTCAATTTCATGTCTGTAATAATCCCGCGATTCAAAATCCATCATCTCATATGTACCGTCAGGATCCTGCCTCAATATCTGCTCTACGTTGCTAAGCTTTTCGAATATCTGCGCCCAATCTAATGTTGAAACATATTTAAGGCTGGTTATAGCATTGCCGATTGCCACCTGTCTTGCAGCTAATATTTGATGGTCTAGCTCGACTATATCGGATATATTCGTATCGTATTCTTGGAGAATTCTATCTATATATTGTACTAGTATTGTTGAATCATCACCTTCCATCCTTATTCTTTGCAGCAATCTCTCAAAAAAGGATGTAGGTATTCTTCCTACAGTCAGCACTTTATCGTGTATTAATTTTTTAACATCATCAAACGTCATGTTCTTATTTGCAAATATGATATTTGCAACTTCATCGGCTTTATTCCACTGTTTCTGTGTAATAACTATTTTTTCTGAGCTTCTCTTAATATTTTCAATCAATGCAATTCTTATCATCAAGCCCAGTGCCCACAGTTCACCACTTGACAAAAGCGACTTCGACTGGTAAGCATTAATGAAATCTACGATTGTATCCTCATCAATTCTTCCGTCTGTATGTGACACTAGTTCCAACGCAATAGCATATACCCTTGGGTAACCTTTTAATATGCTGTTTTTAAGTCCTGGAAGCCCTGAATAATAACCTTTCGATAGGCTTTTTCTAATCTCTTTTACCTGTTCTTCAATGATATAGAAATTATCTAAAAGCCATTCAGCATCTTGTGATATTGATTGTGTTTCTCCAGCCATGTTAATGTTTCTGTAAACAGATTTTATGTAGCTATAGCTTTTGTTCATACGTGGTATAAGCATATAATTTAGCTTAGTGTCTTTCATTACATAATGGTTCTGCGCTAAATCTTGAGCATGTTTCATTAGTTCATCATGATTCAGCAAAACATCATGTAAATCCCTTTCTTCATAATTATTCTTTTTTAAATACCTATTGAAAATCATTAACAAAAATAATATCAATAAAGCTCCTATTAATATATGTACAAATGTAGTAAACTCCAAGAAAAACACATCTCCTTTATCCCAAAATATAGTGACAAAATTATTATTCCCAATTTCCTATTATTTTTTTCTCATAAAAATAAAAACAAGGTAAATATTATTATGTACCTTGTTTTAAAAATTTATTTTATTTTCTTAAGCCTTTAGGATAATAGTTTTTTAATACTCCTTTAACTGCTCTTCCCCAACCAATTGAATAGCCATCAATTAAAAGAAGTATCCATCCATCATCGATATCGATATTTAATGTTTCACCATGAATATATGATTCTATTTCATTAGCTCTCAAATTATAAATTCTCTTGGTCTCATCTTTTTTTAAAGCCATTGCCAGCCAATGAGATGGCTCAAACCTTCCTTTTTTTAACTGTCCCAGATCAAATCCACATCTATACACTTTTATTCCAGATAAGTCCATCGTTTCTTCAGGAATATGATAAACATGATCACCTATCTTTTGTAAATTCAATTTTTCCACATCTATATTGAGATAATTGTCAATAAAATCGTAAAAAAGTTTGTCAACAAAGCCCTTTCTTTGTTTAAATTTTACTTTGCTATTGCTGCTCTTATCATAGATGCCATTTTTTCTGAGTTTAGCTATAAAATGACCTTCACCTTTTAATAAGTGTGGCCAAAGCCTTACACATTTTCTTAAGTCACTGCACCCATTGACCCATTCTGAATGTCCATTATCAAATCCCTCATGCTTATAAATTTCTATTAATTCAAAGTCGCTGTGATTTTTTAGAAAATGGTCGATTACACCTTCATTTTCTTCCGGAGAAAATGTACACGTTGAATATACCATTATTCCGCCAGGCTTTAACATGCATGATGCACTATCCAATATCTTTTTCTGGCGATAGGCACAGCTTAACACATTTTCCAAAGACCATTCATCTCTTGCCGTTTCATCTTTTCTGAACATTCCTTCGCCAGAACATGGGGCATCAACAAGTATTTTATCAAAATAATCTTTAAATGTCTTTTCAAGTTTTTCTGGTGACTCATTTAAAATAACAGCATTTCTTATACCAATCCTTTCAATGTTTTCTGCAAGAACTTTTACTCTCTTGGAATTAATCTCATTTGATACTAATAAGCCTTCCCCATTGAGCTTTGAAGCTATGTGTGTAGATTTACCTCCTGGCGCCGCACTTAAATCTAATACGATATCCCCTGGCACAGGATTCAATGCTTCTACTACCGCCATAGCGCTCGGTTCCTGAATATAAAATAAACCAGCATCGTGGTAATAATGCTTTCCTGGTTTATCATTTTGATCATAGTAAAATCCTGTATCACACCATGGTACAGATATCAATCTAAATGGAGAAATCCTTAAAAACTCATCAACAGAAATCTTTAGCGTATTGACTCTAAGTCCCCTATAAGGCTCTTTTTCATATTCCATCATAAACTTCTCGAAATCATCTTTTAACAGAAATCTCATCTTATTTACAAAGTCTTCTTTAATTTTCATAATCATTTCATCACCATAAAATATATAATCTTTAATTATCATTATAACTCTTTTATACAATATATGTGTCTATTATTTTATTGCTTATAAAAATTATAAACAAAAAAGAGATAGTCCATTTAAAACAGACTACCTCTTTTATAAATTTTTACCGGCAGCGACCTACTCTCCCGAGTAATCAGTACCATCGGCGCTGGAGGGCTTCACTATCACCCCAAAAAGTCTTGCGGCTTTTCGGGGGACCCCGATTTGGGACCGTGTTCGGAATGGGAACGGGTTTTTAACCTCCGCTATTGCCACCGGAAATCTTTTGTTCATTTGTCCTTTTACATCTTTCGAAAAATCTTATCTAATAAATACTTTTTTCGAAAAATATTATCACAAGTGAACTATTAATTGCGTTTTCGTTATATACTCGGCGAACGCAGTGCAGTGAGGCGTTAAAAGCCGTCACAACGCATAGACGGCTTTAGCCGAACTAACGTAGTGAGCCGTTAGTATATAGAAAACACAATTTGTGAACGGTGATAATATTTTTCGCTATATGCTTTTTTTAATGAACTTTGAATACTGCACAATGCTTCTTTGGTCAAGTCCTCGACTTATTAGTACCGGTCAGCTCAAAGTATTTCTACTCTTACACCTCCGGCCTATCTACCTCGTCTTCTCCAAGGTGTCTTACTCTGGCACTCAACTCTACCTACTGTAATCTATTTTATTTCATTCCCTAACATTTGTACATAGTGCTTTTTTCCTTCAGTAAGTATAGTTGAGTGCCAGATGGGAAATCTTATCTTGAGGTGGGTTTCACGCTTAGATGCTTTCAGCGTTTATCCCTTCCAAACTTGGCTACCCAGCTGTGCGAATGGCTTCGCAACTGGTACACCATCGGTTTGTCCACCCCGGTCCTCTCGTACTAAGGGCAGTTCCTCTCAAATTTCCTACGCCCGCGACGGATAGGGACCGAACTGTCTCACGACGTTCTGAACCCAGCTCGCGTACCGCTTTAATGGGCGAACAGCCCAACCCTTGGGACCTACTTCAGCCCCAGGATGCGATGAGCCGACATCGAGGTGCCAAACCTCCCCGTCGATGTGGACTCTTGGGGGAGATCAGCCTGTTATCCCCAGGGTAGCTTTTATCCGTTGAGCGACGGCAATCCCATTCTCTACCGCCGGATCACTAAGCCCGACTTTCGTCCCTGCTCGAATTGTCTTTCTCGCAGTTAGGCTACCTTCTGCCTTTGCACTCTTACGCGCGATTTCCTTCCGCGCTGAGGTAACCTTTGGACGCCTCCGTTACTCTTTGGGAGGCGACCGCCCCAGTCAAACTGCCCGCCTGTCAGTGTCCATATGCCGGCTTACGGCTCCTATGTTAGAATTTCGGTAATATCAGGGTGGTATCCCAACGTCGGCTCCAGATAGGCTTGCGCCCATCTTTCTCCGCCTCCCACCTATCCTGTACAGATATTACTAAAATTCAGTGACAAGCTGCAGTAAAGCTCCATGGGGTCTTTCTGTCCTGTCGCGGGTAACTCGCATCTTCACGAGTACTACAATTTCACCGGGTCCCCCATCAAGACAGCGCCCAAGTCGTTACGCCTTTCGTGCAGGTCGGAACTTACCCGACAAGGAATTTCGCTACCTTAGGACCGTTATAGTTACGGCCGCCGTTTACTGGGGCTTAAGTTCAGAGCTTTGGATTTCCTCCTGACCTTCCCCTTAACCTTCCAGCACCGGGCAGGCGTCAGCTCCTATACTTCGTCTTTCGACTTAGCAGAAACCTGTGTTTTTGGTAAACAGTCGCTTGGGCCTCTTCTCTGCGGCCTTTCGGCACTCCTTCTCCCGAAGTTACGGAGTCTTTTTGCCGAGTTCCTTAATGAGGGTTCTCCCGCTCGTCTTTGGATTCTCTCCTCGCCTACCTGTGTCGGTTTCTGGTACGGGCACCTCTATCCTCGATAGCAACTTTTCTTGGCAGCCCCTTCGAAACTTCGCCTTTCGGCTCCCCTTCACAGCTCTTATGAGCTTTGGTACTTCACTCAAAGCTCTTTTCGTCGCTGCTTGGACGTGCTCTACCAACCGCACGCTTTTCTTATCTCGCTGCGTCCTTGCTTCTCTTTTAGCGGATTTCGGTGGTACCGGATTTATTACCGGTTCTCCATCGCCTACGCTTTCGCCTCGGCTTAGGTCCCGACTTACCCTGGGCGGATTATCCTTCCCCAGGAATCCTTAGGCTTTCGACGGTAAGGTTTCTCGCCTTACTCTCGTTACTTATACCGGCATTCTCTCTACTGTACTGTCCAGATTCGCTTTCGCTTATCCTTCTCCCTGTACAGTACGCTCCCCTACCATTCATTATGAATCCGTAGCTTCGGTGGCATGTTTTAGCCCCGTTTATTTTCGGCGCGGGATTTCTCGACCAGTGAGCTATTACGCACTCTTTGAATGTATGGCTGCTTCTAAGCCAACATCCTGGTTGTCTTGGAAATCCTACTTCCTTTTCCACTTAACATGCTCTTTGGGACCTTAGCTGTCGGTCTGGGCTGTTTCCCTTTTGACCACGGATCTTATCACTCGTAGTCTGACTCCCAGGGTTCTCAATATGGCATTCGGAGTTTGATAGGGTTCGGTAACCTTTTTGGCCCCTAGTCCATTCAGTGCTCTACCTCCATATTTTTCACCCCTGAGGCTAGCCCTAAAGCTATTTCGGGGAGAA